>NZ_ASRY01000164.1 GCF_000520815.1 Paenibacillus maysiensis
GGTACAGCATCACCGACTGGTTGAAATGATGCGGGTCCGCAAAGGAGCTCTCGAAAAACCAATGCTGAATCGGCGTCAGTGCCGTTTCACCCGTTATTTCGCCTTGATCGATGGTACGTCCGATCGGTTTCACATGCAGGCTGAGCTGTGAGATAGTCGGATATTTGAACAAATCCCGGATTTCCAGTTTGTACCCGGCTTGATGAAGCCGCGAAGATACTTGAATGGACTTGATCGAGTCTCCGCCCAGCTCGAAGAAATGATCCGTTACCCCAACGCGATCGGCGTTCAATACCGCCTGCCACACATCGGCAAGCGTCCGCTCGGCTTCATTGCGGGGAGCTACGTACCCGCCGCTGGTCAGCGCGTTTCCTTCCGGGGCGGGCAAAGCCTTGCGGTCGATTTTGTCGTTCGGCGTGAGCGGCATCCGCGGAAGCTGAACAAAATGCGCCGGAATCATGTAATTCGGCAATTTTTGCGCCAGCGCGCTTCTCAGCTCGCCGAGCGTAAGCGGGCGGCCCGCGACCAGGTAAGCGCACAGTTCTTGCCCGCTTTTGCCTTCCCGCGCGATTACGATCGTCTCCTGCACGGAGTCGATCTTCAGAAGCTGCTCTTCAATCTCGCCGATCTCGATTCGGAATCCACGGATTTTCACCTGATGGTCAATCCGGCCCAAGTACTCAATATTTCCGTCCGGCAGCCAGCGGGCCAAGTCGCCCGTCCGGTACAGTCTCTCTCCGGGCTCAAACGGGTGTTCGATGAATTTCTCCGCCGTCAGATCCGGCCGGTTCCAATATCCCCGGGCGAGGCCGACGCCCGCGATGCATAATTCTCCCTCCACTCCGATAGGCGCCAGCTGATTCTGGGCGCCCAGTATATACAAGCGATGGTTCCAGATCGGACGTCCGATCGGTATCGCTCTGCGTTCGGTGTCATACGTAGACGCCGCCCACACGGATGTGGCGATCGAGGCTTCCGTCGGACCGTACGCGTTATAGTACTGTACCTTGTCTTTCCACTGCTGCACGAATTCGGCTGAAACGGCGGAGCCCGCCGTGATGAGCCTGCTCAGACTCGGCAGGGGGGCTG
>NZ_ASRY01000165.1 GCF_000520815.1 Paenibacillus maysiensis
TATGCAGCGGCCAACGGGTTCATGGACGCTTATGCAGCCTACAGAAACGAACTGGAAGCGCTGGGACAACGGCATGGCCGTACCTTGACCATCAATTGGCCACTGTGGAGGGACGGCGGTATGCAGGTGAATATGCCTACAGAGCGGCTTATGCTGCAGCGTCTTGGGATGCTGCCGCTAGAGACGGCAACGGGGATGTGGGCTTTGGGGCAATGTTGGGCATCCGGCCAATGGCAAGCCTTGGTCATGGAAGGCGACATGATCCGGTTGAAGCAGCTCTGGGCGGCGTCGCGGCCTCAATTGCCGGATTCGCCGGCATGCGGCGACAGCGCCGGCAAAGAATTAGATCGTGCGACCCGGGAGGTGCTGGCTGTGTTGCTTGAAACAGCATCGGCGCTGCTTGCGGTTAAGGGTGATTCCATTGATCCCCAGAGTGAATGGAGCGAATACGGATTTGATTACGCGTTGTTTCACCGGTTTGCCGAGCTTCTAAATGAACAATACGGGTTGGATCTCTCGCCAGAAGTATTCTATGAGCACCCTTCGTTGTACAGTCTGACGCTTTACCTGGTAAATGTGAAGCAGCCGGCGGAGGCGGCGTACGAGGAAATGCGCGTTTTTACCGTAAATTTGGATATGGACAGAGCCGGACGTTCCACCGATGTGACAGGACCGGAAGACGATAGGCAGGGCGAAAATGACTACTGGCAGCTTGTTGATCGGATTGTGCAGGGAGAACTGACGGAAGAGCAACTGCTCCAGATTTTGGGTGCAACCTGAAGGGAGAGAGGGCATGGAATCTCGTATATACAGTCGCATTAAGGACGGGAGCTTAAGCCGTGAAGAAGCGGCGCGGCAATTGAAGATGATCGGAGAAGCCTATAGTGCCGCAGCAGGCGTTTCAAACGCGTCTGGCCGGGAAACTGCGGAAGGCGAAGATAGCCAATTAATTGAAGCTGTGCAACGGCTGCTTTCAATGCTGATTTGCGATTTGCTCAAGATCGGAGAGGAGTCGTTTGATGGACAAAACGAACTGAGTGAATATGGCTTTGACTCTGTGAGCTTCACCCTGCTTGCCAATCGTATCAACGATGAGTATGGGCTGCAGTTGAGTCCGGCGTTGTTTTTTGAACAGACGAATCTGGACAGTCTCGTTCAATATCTGGTTCAGGAGCATCGGGTGAAGCTTACCGCAAAGCATATCACTGGAGCAGGGACCGCAGTTTCGCCGGAGAATCCGGCGAAACTGCAAGACAAACCCGAGAAGAACCTGACGGACCGGCCGGCCTCTCTGAAGCCGGGAAGTGCACGCTTTCTGCAAGAGGAGATGCTTGCCGGGCAAGCATCTCCTCTTGTGTCTAGGGATTCGGCCGCAAAGCGGGCTAGACGGCATGAGACTTCGCCGCAGCTCCGGACGCAGGCTGCTGTGCAACAGGAACCGGTTGCCATTATCGGAATGAGCGGCAGGTTTCCGATGGCTGATAACCTGGAGCAATTTTGGGATAATCTAGTTTCCGGCAAGGACTGCATCTCCGAAATTCCCAAAGACCGTTGGGATTGGCGGGAAATCTACGGTGATCCCCTCACGGAGGTCAATAAAACCAATGTGAAATGGGGCGGATTTATCGAGGGCGTGGATGAATTCGATCCCGCATTTTTCGGCATCGTTCCCCGTGAAGCGGAACTCATGGACCCTCAGCAACGGCTTTTAATGATGTATGTTTGGAAGGCGCTTGAAGATGCCGGTTATGCCGCGAGCAGTATCGCCGGCACCGATACGGCGCTTTTTGTGGGAACAGCGGGCAGCGGATACAGCAATTTGGTCTCCAGAGCAGGCTTGCCCATCGAAGGTTATACATTCAGCGGGATCGTGCCGTCAATGGGACCTAACCGGATGAGCTACTTTCTTGACATCCATGGACCGAGCGAGCCCGTGGAAACCGCATGTTCCAGTTCGCTCATCGCCATCCACCGCGCCGTCTGCGCGCTGGAGAACGGCAGCTGCAGCATGGCCATCGTAGGAGGCGTCAATACGCTGATTGCTCCCGATGCCCATATCGGCTTTAATAAGGCAGGAATGCTGTCTGCGGACGGGCGCTGCAAAACATTTTCAAGCGCTGCGAACGGTTATGTGCGCGGCGAAGGGGTCGGGATGCTGGTGCTCAAGAGGCTGCGGGCCGCCGAACAGGCCGGTGACTCGATCTACGCGGTCATCCGGTCGACGGCCGAGAATCACGGAGGGCGCGCTAACTCCCTGACGGCGCCCAATCCGAATGCGCAAGCCGCGCTACTGCAGACAGCCTACCGCCGGGCCGGAATTGACCCGCGGACCGTCGGATATATCGAAGCCCACGGCACAGGCACCGAGCTTGGCGATCCCATTGAAATCAACGGACTGAAGGCCGCGTTTAAAGCGCTTTACGAGGAGACGGGGGATCCGCACATTCATGAAGCCCATTGCGGCCTGGGTTCGGTGAAATCGAACATCGGCCACCTTGAGCTTGCCGCCGGCATCGCAGGAGTCATCAAGACAGTGCTCCAACTGAAGCATCAAAAATTGGTGAAAAGCCTGCATTGCGATCCGGTGAATCCGCACATCCGGCTGGAGAACACCCCGTTTTATATTGTGCGGGAAACCGCCGAATGGAAAGCGCCGCAGGATGAGCACGGACACCTGCTTCCACGGCGAGCCGGGGTCAGTTCTTTCGGATTCGGGGGAGCTAACGCTCATGTGGTGATCGAGGAGTACCGTGACGAACAGCCTTCAGACACGGCGCAAGATTTTGCTGCTTGCGATCCCTTGCTGTTTGTATGGTCGGCCAAAACGGAAGACCGATTATTGGCCATTGTCCAGCAATGGCTGGCCGAACTTCGTGCGCAGCGTTTTGACGAAAGGGAGCTGGCAGATATCGCCTACACGCTTCAAACTGGACGCGAGGCGATGGAGGAACGCTTGGCGTTCACGGCTGGCAGCCTTCAGGATCTGGAGTTCAAGCTGGAAGGGTTCATGCAGGGCAGGACCGATATCTTCCGCGGAAGAGCGAACCGGGGGCACGAGACGGCAGCGCTGTTCAAGGATGAAGATATGCGGCAGGTGCTGGAGATTTGGATGGCCAAAGGCAAATATTCGCAGCTGCTGGATCTATGGGTAAAGGGGGTGACATTGGACTGGAGTAGGCTGTATACGGAAGCGCAGCCGCGGCGACGCAGCGTGCCGACGTACCCCTTTGCCCCCGAAAGGTACTGGGTGGCGGACCGCTCCGCTCCATTGACAACCTTATTGACCGGAATCCGGCCTCAACATTCCATAACGGAGGAAGCGGCCCTGGCTGCAGCGGATAATTCGGATGAAGATGACATCTTGCCACTTGTTGCCGATATCGTAGCCGCAGCGACGGGTTATCATGCCGCAGAGCTTTCTTCCGACCGTCCTTTGGCACAGCTCAGCTCGGATTCTATTGTAATAATGAAAATTGTGCGGGCTATCACGACAGCGTTTCATGAATGGAATACGCCGGAAGTAGGGAATGAACTGCTCAAGCTTTTCCTTGAGGAAGAGATAACCGCACGCCATTTGGCCGATCATATCCGGGATAAGCGGAAGGCTTCCAGGGCTGCCGCATTGCCGGAAAGCTGGGATCAGGAGACTATACAGGCTGTGTACGGTGGGCAGAAGGACATTGCCCAAAATCTTGTTTGCGGCGAGGTCTGCATTACTTCCGATGAACCGTTTACCGTGTCCGGAACTTTAATTGTCGACGAAACGCATCCTTTCTTTTTTGATCATCCGCTTGATCATATCTCCGGGCTGCAGCTGGCTGAGGCGATGGGACAATTGGCTAAAACCGGGCAACTGCTCAGGTTGGGACTGAACCCGAAAGAACCGGTATTTGTGTATGAGGCTCAGCTTGCATTTCATGATTATTGCGATAAAGCGAACAAAGCTGTTGTTCATGCGGTCGCGGAGCTGGCCGGCGGATCTGAAGCGGATCTCGGCTGCTATAAAACAGAGATTATGCAGGACGGGCGGCTGGTCTCCAGCGGGAGATACGGAATTAGGCACATGTTGCCGCCGGAGCGGGATGCAGCATCCAGCCGGACACATGACACTCCCCTGTCTTTGCCTGTCTCTAAGGAGCTTGTGAATAAACGATCACAGATTAATGTAATGATCAGCGGGGCGGAGAGCGGCAAGAAGCGCGAAAGCTTGGAGTGCCGGTTGTGCATCGATCCGGAGAACCCCTATTTCAGCGACTTTCCGGGAGCCTGGCATGACACAGTCGTATTGCTGGAGGCATGCCGCCAAAGCTTGCGGGTATTCGGTTATGCCCAGAACGGATCGGACCAGCGTCCATTAAGCGGGCTGCTCCCGGTACTGAAAACGATGAATATTAAGCTAACGCGGCCTATTCTGCGGACAGCGGAAGTGGTCTTACACAGTGAGCGCCATGAAGCTTTTCAGGTCGGAGACAACCATATGCTGAAGCTCCAAGGGCTGATTGTGACGGACGGCGCCGCAGCCGGAAGCTATGAAATACAATCCCTGTTGCTGGCCGAGGGGTTCCTCGCCGGTTTGCGGGAAGGACAGCTCCGTGAAGCCGCTTCATCGCCTGCCAAAAAGGAAAAATCCCGGAAGCAGGCTCCCGCCGATGTAAAAGATTCCGACGGTAGAACCGCTGGGCAGCCCTCGGAACAAGAAATACTGCAAAGGTAAAATGCAAAGGAGACTGAGCTATGAATACAATTCGACTGATCGCATGTGATGTGGATGGCATCTTGCTGACCGATACATTCAGTCCAGTGCTGCAATCCTTGGTAAAGAAGGCAGGAGTGCCCTATACCCGCGAGATCGAGAGAAATGTTTTTTCGCGGCAGCGTTCGGAAGCGGTCGCCTACTTGAAGCAGCTGTTCCGGGTAAGCTCCAGCGAAGCCGACTCGCTCCGTGATTTTTTCGGGGAACGAGATAACTATATGGCGAATCATGATTCGGGACTCATTGACGGTGCCATTGCGTTTCTGAATCTGCTCTCCACGCAGAATGTAAGGCTAGTTTGCTACGGCGGATTGGCGGAAGAGAAGCTCCTGAGCGATTTTAAGTATTGCAAGCCTTTTTTTGAAACGTATATATGTACTAACGATTTTCGGCCGGGGATCAAAGAGATTACCCGCGACATTTATGGACTGGAATACCATGAGGTGTTGTTCATCGACGATGTGAACACGGTGGCCGAGGTCGCCAAATCGTTGAACGCGCCCTTCATTGGCGTGCCATCGACCCCTTTTCAGTATGAGGATATGAAGCAGACCGGGGTGAAATACTTGTTGAATTCGCTTAAGGGAATTGACGCAGAGCTGCTGGAGAGAGTCGACCTGGAAGCCGCCGAACAAGCCGTCTGGTCGACTCATGCGCAGTAATCCTACGGAAATCGCTAAAGCAGGTGGCAGCGTGGCGGAAATTTCCAAGCCGGATATGATTTTGATCGATTTTGACGGCACGATATCCCCAAATGCCTTATGGCTCATAATGCAGAGCCTACATGATTTTTATTAACCGATATACTGAACTTCCTATGGAATAGTTATCCGGTCTTCAAAAGAACGATCTGTTTCCTGCGGACCGTTCCATGCACCTCTATTTACTTCCCTGGGGCTTGAAGCCTGTTTACCGGACTCTTATCGCAAAGTTACCGCCCTGGAGGAATATGGGGGTATGCCGATCGAAATTGATAAAAGCTTTTTTTCCTTTTTGGACTTCTGTGAGCATGAAGGCATAGCTTACCGTATATTCTCCTCCGCACAACGGACGGTTAAATGATTTGCCCTGCTGCACGAAAGGATCGGCCCGCACCATATTTACGACTTGCGGGGGAAGCCAAAATCCAGTGCTGCAACTTTTATCGGCGCCGTGGAGCATTTGGGTTTTGCCCCTGAGCGTTGTCTGTATGTCGATGATTCGCCGCTTGCGTTCCATACCGCCAAACTGAACGGCATCTCCACCGTTATGATGCTTAATCAGGTATTTTCGTTGGAGGACCGTCAAGTGTTCAATGCATCAATCGATTATACGATTACTTCATTCGGCGAATTAACGGCATTGCTTGATGCCTGATCCGGATTTGCTGTATATCAGGTGGAGCCAAAGGGAAAATAAGGTATTGTAGAGAGGGAAATTCTGTGATATCATCAATATTATAGTAAATCGGTATGAATTAATAGTTTGGAGGGATTAATTTGGCTAAAATTTACCAAAATTTGACGGATCTCATCGGAAACACCCCTTTACTGGCATTAACGAGCTACAGCCAAACCCAAGATATTGAGGCAAATTTGATTGCTAAGCTGGAATATTTTAATCCCGCCGGCAGTGTGAAGGACCGCATCGGTTATGCGATGATCAAAGACGCCGAAGATAGAGGATTGATCAACAAAGACTCTGTCATTATCGAGCCGACCAGCGGCAATACCGGAATCGGGCTGGCTTTCGTCGCTGCGGCTCTTGGATATAAACTGATCATTACGCTTCCCGAAACATTCAGTATCGAACGCCGTAAGCTTCTGCTTGCGCTTGGTGCCGAACTGGTGTTAACCCCGGGAGCGGAAGGCATGAGAGGCGCGATTAAACGTGCGGAGGAACTGGCTGGCGAGAATCCAAACTCCTTTATTCCGCAGCAATTCAAGAATCCTACCAATCCGGAGATCCACCGTAAAACTACAGCGGAGGAAGTATGGCGTGATACCGACGGAGAAGTGGACATTTTTGTTGCAGGCGTCGGCACCGGCGGAACGGTCTCAGGCGTCGGCCAAGTGCTGAAAGAGCGCAAACCTTCGGTCAAGGTCATCGCCGTGGAACCGTTTGATTCACCGGTGCTTTCCGGCGGATCGCCTGGATCGCACCATATTCAGGGTATCGGAGCAGGCTTCGTTCCGGATAACTACAACAGTGAATATGTGGATGAAGTGTTCAAAGTCAAGAATGAAGATGCTTTTGCAACAGCACGGTTGCTGGCCAGAAGCGAAGGACTGCTTGTCGGTATTTCTTCCGGAGCTGTGGCCTATGCTGCGACGCAAATTGCGAAGCTTCCTGAGAATAAAGGCAAAAACATTGTCGCGCTCTTGGCGGACACAGGTGAACGTTACTTGTCTACTCCGCTGTTTGACTTTTAAAATTAAGAAAGTGCCAAAAAGACCCCTATGATCCGATCTGAACTGTGACCCACAAGAAGGACACTTTGAAAAAAGAGCCCCTTGTGGGTCATTTGTGTTTTAATCAAGGTATGAGATGAAGGAGCGAGGCGAAAATGGGAATGTTGAAACGAGTTGTTTTTACAGAAGAGCAGATAAGGAGGTTAGAAGTCTAAGATTAAACTGCTTGAAGTGACCCTAAAAGTTGGACAGTATGGGTTAGGCTGCCTTCAAGGCATGAGTTCAGTTCAGTACAGTACCGGTCTCATGCCTGTTAGCTTCATTTATTGCTCTGGCTCTTATTGTATTACCTGCAGGAGTAACAGCAGCTCAGTCCCATCATATACAGGCATCATATTTCACATGTGTGTAGAGATGGATCAGGCGGCAAAATAGGTTAGTACCAAAAAAGATAGGGACATTAGTGAGGCCACTGAAAAAGTCCCCCAGCTCACCCAAAGAGACAGTTCCTCATTTTTTTGAGGAGTCTGTCTCTTTTTTTCGGTATAATTGAAGTATCTTATCCAAGGTTGGTGATCCCTGTGCTCCCGAAACAGCAGAGCTTTTTGTTGAGTCCGTATACAGAACTTTACGATGTACTCATCCCCAAAGATCATATGTTGCGGAGAATGGACGAACTGGTGGACTTTAGCTTTGTGTATGAGGAACTGCATGACAACTATTGTCATGACAACGGACGTACAGCTGTAGATCCGGTTCGGATGTTTAAATATTTGCTACTCAAGTCCATCTTTGACTTGTCTGACATCGACCTGGTTGAGCGCTCAAAAACGGATTTGTCATTCAAGTTTTTTCTGCATATGGCTCCAGAAGAAGCTGTCATGGATCCCAGTCTACTCACCAAGTTTCGCAAATTACGGCTCAAAGGGATGAAGTTGTTAGATTTGCTCATCGGCAAAACGGTGGAAATCGCCATCGAAAAAGGCGTTATTCGCAGTAAATCTATTATTGTGGACGCAACTCATACCCAAGCCCGCTACACTCAAAAAACACCGCAAGCCGTGCTACGGGAACGTTCCAAGCGTCTGAGAAAGGCCATCTACACGCTGGATGAATCCATGAAAAGTAAGTTTCCCGCCAAACCCGCCACGGATGTCCTAGAAGATGAAATCCAGTATAGCCAGCAGCTGGTCGCTGTGATTGAACAGGATGGGCGATTTACCGGACTGCCGAAGGTCACAGAACCGTTAAACCTATTGAAAGAAACAGTCACCGACGATGTGGAGCATCTGCAAACGTCTGCGGATCCCGATGCCAAAATGGGTCACAAAAGTGTGGACTCCTCGTTTTTTGGTTACAAAACCCACATCGCCATGAGTGAAGAGCGAATCATAACAGCGGCAACGATTACCACCGGGGAAAAACACGATGGCAAGCAACTCCAAACCTTGATTGAAAAAAAGTAAGGCGGTGGGAATGAAAGTGGAGACGGTGATTGGAGATGCAGCCTATTCGGAAAAAGATAACCTCGCCTACAGTGCGCAAGAAAACATCCAACTGGTCGCAAAACTACATCCTTTGATGACTCAGGGAAACCGAAAGAAGGAAGACGAATTTGAGTTCAATAAAGATGCAGGGATGTATGTGTGCAAGGCTGGTCATCTAGCAACTCGCCGGGCGCGGCAGGGGAAAAAAGGCCAAGGAGAAAACCAAACCGACACCTATTACTTTGACGTAGAAACATGCAAGCGATGCCTTCTTCGGGAAGGCTGCTACAAGAATGGGGCAAAAAGCAAGACGTATTCCGTAAGTATAAAAAGCGACGAACATCTGGCTCAAGCCGTATTTCAGGAGAGTGAGGTCTTTAAGACCAAGGCCAAAGAGCGATACAAAATTGAAGCCAAGAACAGTGAACTCAAGCACAGACACGGGTATGATGTGGCATCCCCCTCGAGTCTGATTGGCATGGAAATGCAAGGAGCGATGGCGATTTTCGCGGTGAATCTGAAGCGGATCTTGAAGTTGATGAGCTAAAAAGAGGGGCTCTCGTAGACTATAGGTAAGCAAAAAAAGACGACATCTCATTCAAAAACAAAGGAATGAATGTCGTCTTTTTAATGGATTCTCTTTCAGCTATCTGTAAGAACCATATTTTTCAGTGGCCTCACATTAGTCTCTGTCTTCTTGATTCTTTCTCCTCCTTTTAGTCTGAGGAATATGGGTATCATTCAACATAAACCATTAATTCATCCTCGCCTCTGCAGCATTTGATATCTGGCCGAAATCTTTTGACAGCTATAAGAAAGGACTTGATAGTGTTCCTTGTTAAACTGTTCTGCCCGTTCGCATCCAAAACGCTTTGGTTTTTCCTGTCTGGGCCATTAGGTTTACCGACAACAGCATACCTATAATGACGATAACACCGCCGACGATCTGGGAAATCAGCAGTCCCTGACCTATCATTACAGAGAGAATTGCGGTGAAAATGGGCATCAAATTCATCGTGATACTTGCTTTGCCTGGCCCGATCTCCTTGACACCCTGGTTCCAGAACAGGAATGACCCAATGGAAGGGAATAACCCCAAATAAATGATGCCAGTTATGCCAAAAGTAGTGATGTGCTCTATATGCAACGGCTGAAGGAACAACAATTTCTACCAGCTGCGCCAGCGGAATCAACACCACGGCCGCAATCACCCACCGCAAGAAGGATGCCCAGATCGGCGGAAAGTCAGAGGTCACCGCTTTGCCGAACATCAGGTTTCCCGCCCAAAACAAATTTCCCAATATTAAAAATAACCAGGCTTTTACTTTCATCACAATCAAACTCCTATCCGCTTGTATTCCAGATTCAGGTGACTACAGTGTCATGTTCAGGAATCTGGTAAGCTTCGCTGTCAGTCGATGGTTACTACCCTGGAACGTGAACTCGGGGTTACGCTCCTTCTCCGAGATCGGCGTCGAGGTGTTGTGCTCACGCCAATCGGAGAACGAATCGTCCGGATTTTCCGAGAAATCTTTTAAGGTTATGAGAAAATCGATCAAGAAATCTCGAGCGAAAAAGGATTGGAGACTGGCTGCGTCCGTATTGGCGCTTTCCCGGTAGCCTCGTCCTACTTTGTCCCGAAACTAATCAGTTACATTAACAGCAGTATCCAAACCTGAAATTCAGCATTATGGAAGGTACCATTGCGGATGTGCAGGAATGGTTGGATAATCGACAGATCGATGTCGGCCTGCTCATTCCTTCGGATGAAACTACCGATTCGTTCCCTCTTTATCGTGAAGGCATATATGCGGTCATGAGAGAAGATCATCCATTAATGGAGAAGAACGTAATTAGCCCTGAAGATTTACGGGAGGAACCCATGCTGCTCTGGAAAGCTGGATATGAGCCTCCTGTCCTAAAGTGGTTCGAAAGTGCCGGAGTGACGCCACAAGTGGAATACATACTCTATAATTTCAGAACATCACTTCAAATGATTCTTGCCGGTGAAGGTTTGGCGGTAATGTCTGAGTTGTCTCTCCTGAACCTTCCGCAGGGCATCTCTCTGAAGCGCCTGTCACCTGAAGCCTACCGGGATATTCATATAGCGACCGGTCCCGAGAAGGAATGTACTATTGCGGTAAAAACCTTTATTGAGGCTGCTCAAACCTTGTTCCCTTTTCAAACGGATCGCAAGCCTTTGATTGACGTTTATACCTGAAGTCCAACTTGGGAAAAATAATTTTAATCAGAAGTATAGATAACTGGTCAGTCAAAAGTTCTTGTCGAAAAATCATAGCATAGAAAAATAACCCAATCACGCGATCATATGGTATCCTTTAGTTCTCACACAGAAAGGATAGAATCGCCGAATGGGTTACCACTAACAGTCTACCCGATTTCCGAGCGATTGACCATACACATGATAAAATACTTGAATGATCTTTTACTTCCATTCCGTTCCTGTTTTTCCCGACATGCCACATTCGAGTGGTTTGTTGTTATCGTCGTCGGCTTCATGCTGCGTTCCGATCATCTAGGCGTCACGTCTGTCATTCGGGATCTCTCCCTGAATGGCCGCTGCTACGGAACACTGCTGCACTTCTTCCGTTCTTCCGTTCTTCCGCCTGGTCGCTGGACTCTCTGCGACGGGCTTGGCTTCAGGTGGTTTGTCGTACCGCTCCACTTCTGTACATTCAAGGTCGCGTGGTCCTGATCGGAGACGGGATGAAACAAGCTAAGGAAGGACGCCGGGGGTGAAAAAGCTCCATCAGGAATCCGGGAATGTCTCCAAAGGAGAATACATCTTCGGTCACTTGTTTGGCGCTATTGGTATTCTGGCTGGCACGCCAGCAAAATGGTTTTGCTTGCCCTTAACCATGAACTTGCAGGATGGTGTCAACACCATTCTGGGCTGGAACCAGCCGGACGGGAAGGAAACGCCTTCTCATGTCGTTCAGATGATTGAACAAGGCTTTGCAACCGCTGGCGTCTTTGGCAACGCTATATTGTTGCTGGATCGCTACTTCCTGTCCGTTCCTGCCCTGGAGCGGATGAACACCTGTCATCGTTCATCCGATACCCGAATGCATCTGGTGACAAAAGCCAAGTCGAATGCCGTGGCCTACGAGCGCCCTGCCTCCCGAAAACCTGGACGCGGTCGACCGCCGAAAAAAGGAGCAACGATCAAGTTGAAGGAGCTGTTTATAACGCGTGCCGCCGATTTTCAACCCGCCAAAGTCCTACTGTACGGCAAGGAGGAAACGGTTCAATTCCTAGGTCTGGATCTGCTCTGGGGACAGGGGTGGTATCAGGAGCTTCGTTTTGTGCTCGTTCAGCGTGGCACGCATCGTTCTATTCTGGTCAGCACCGACCTGACGTTGGCTGCAACCGACATCATCACCTTATACGGCTATCGCTTCAAGATCGAATGCACCTTTCGGGAAATGAAGCAGGTGATCGGTGCCTTTGATTACCGCTTCTGGAGCAAGTCCATGCCGAAACTCCGTCGGTATTTGAAAAAGGAAGAGGCGCAACCGCTGGAACAGGTGAAGGATACTCAGGATCAACAACGTATTCGGCAGACGCTGCGAGCGATGGAATGCTTCGCCCTTTGTCAATGTATCGCGATGGGCCTGCTTCAACTCATAGCCCTGCGTTACTCGGGACATGTTCCCGGTCTGTTCTTTCGCTACCTGCGAACGCCATCCCGTGCCGTCGTATCCGAAGCCACTGTCGTGGCTTATATCTGCAAGTCTATTTTTCACCTGTTTAATCAGAACCAGCATTTACCTATAACCCAGTTTATTCGTTCAAGGCAGGATACGGCTGATTTTGACGCGGATTCGCTGGCTTCTTAGACGTGAGAACTTTTTACTGTGCAGTACTTTTAAATAAGTGGTTAAATGTGATATTTATTATATCACCTCAAAATATTCCATGTTAATATTTAGTTGTACTTAATTAATCAAGTGTTATTGGAGGGATTTAAATGAAAAGTAAAAGTAAGCGTAGACGTATTTTGTTTTCTTGCCCAAACTGCTGTTAATTTGAATGTAAAAAATGAATTAAAAATTCCTCTCAAAATATATGAGAGGAATTTTTAATAGAAGGAGATTTGTATGTATATAAAATGGAATCTCACAAAAAAGTGTACACTAGGTTGTAAATTTTGTATTAATGCTGAAATGAGGAAAGAATGGAATACGGATATAGATGAAGATGGTTTACAAGAAATGCTTGAGAGAATTGCTAAAATAAATAATTTAAAGGGAATAACGTTATTAGGTGGAGATCCGCTTGATTATAAATATATTTTCGAATTAGCCAACGGATTAGAACAACAAAATATTCCGTTTGGTTTCATTACAGCAGGAGAACATTTGTACACGGGAAAATATGATCTTTTATTAAAAAATAAAAAACTAGAGTTTATTGGGTTAAGCATCGATTCACTTGACAGGGGAATAGTTGAGTCAATCCGTGGGCGCGATATTCTTAAAGCGCAACTAGAATCTTTAGATTATTTACTTAAAGTGAAAGAAAATAATAATCTTAATTATAAAATATTCACAAATTCAATATTAATGAACATAAATAAAGAATCCTTAATTGATCTTATCGATTTCTTCATAAGAAGAAATGTGGATAAAATTCAAATACTAGAATACAATCACCGAGCTAAGTCGAAAAATGATTTCTCTCTACCATTTACAGAAGAATTATTATTTGTTGAGAAGCTTATTGCATATTTAATTAATATGAAAGAGAATACTGAAGCGATAAGTAAGTTAGAACTATGCTTCGTACCTGAACTAGGAAAGGAGTATATTGAAAAGAATATAAAAATGGGACAGTTGAGTAAAGGTAATTCCAACGTTTGTCCAGTTTTTAGAGAAACAGCATTTATTTCAAATGATGGATTCATATATCCATGTGACAGTTATAAACCATATCTTAAATTTGATGAGGAAACAGAAATTCCTGAAAAAATTTATAAAATAGAAAATATGTTGCAAATTGACTTTAATGACGTTGTAGAGAAAAATGAATTTTTTAGTGATCTAAATGAGCTTATTATGAAACCTAAAGAGGAGTTGTATGGCAATTTTGAACCTTGCCAAGAGTGTAAATATTTACTTAAGAGTTGTTATCCATGTTTAGTAGTTGCTGAGAATTACAAGGATGAAACGATAGCTTTCGGTAAATGCTTAAAGTATAAAGAGCTACTTACTACAGAAAAGGCTAGGTAACTAATATGAGAAAAAAACCAGAACTATTATATTTGCATATGGATGTTACTGTGAAATGTAATTTAAAATGTAAACATTGTTTCTATGCGGATTATAATAATACAGAATCTATTTCTCAAGAGCTTGAGCTAGATAGAATGTACGAGTTAGTTGATGAAGCAAAAAGTATGGGATGCCAAAAGATAATTTTTTCTGGAGGAGAAGTTTTTACTAGTAAAAAATTTTTTCCTTTATTAAGATACTGTAAATTAAATAATTTAAAAACAATTTTTATAACTAATGCTACACTAATTAATGATGATAATTTAGCGGAACTAGTAGAACTGAAGGATAATATTGATGAAATTAAAATAAGCTATGAAGGCGTAAATAATGATTTTATACGAGGTAAGGGAACTGGGGATATTATCATTAATAATATACTAAAATTAAATAAGCTTGGATTTAGGTGGACGATTAATACTATTATCAATAAATTTAATTTAAATGAATTAGATTTAATTTATGATTTTATGAAAGCTCATAAACCATTTGCGTGGAGACTAGATTTACCATTTAATATCGGGAGGTATCGAGAGTACTCTGATCAATTGAAAGTTGATGACTTTGAGTCAATATTTATTAAGCTTGCTTCGATATTAAAAAAATACTTAGATGAAAAGCCTGATTTTGAGTTATGGATGTTTAGTCTTTATAGACCAGGATTAGAAGATTTTGATTTTGAGGAAAAAAAGTTAAATATGCATCCTTGCTCATATAATAAACGTAACTTAGGAATTCGTGGTTTGGGAGAGGTTACTCCCTGCTCTAGATTTTTACCTATTAATTTAGGCAACGTTAGAAATGATTCAATAAGAGAAGCTAAGAATGGGAAATTATTTAAAGATTATTGGAAGTTAAAGATATCTGATATTAAAGATTGTGTAGATTGTAGATACTTGAAAATTTGTGGGGCTGGTTGTAGAGCGAATGCTTTTGAAAATTTCGGTGATATCTACAGAAGAGATCCATTAAACTGTGCGGTTCTTCCGATGTTTGAGAAGCATATTATTCCGCTTTTCTCAAAAGAAACTCAAGAAAATTTTAAAGAACTAACTACATTATAAGATGTTTTTAGATATATAGGTTGGATATTACTAAAATATTAAGTCCGGGCATGATTTATATAAGTACGAAGAATGTTTTTATGAATTTTCGCATTAAAGCATGCCCGTCTTAAATCGAACACTTAATAATTTTTTTGTTTTGATAAGAATGGTGGGTATTTGCATGAAAGTCAAGGCGCATAAATTATATTATCTTATTAGCTTTTTGCAGTTTTTTATGGCTGAGATTACAGGGACAACATTAATATTATTTATTTTGAATAAAGGATTCTCTCTTCAATTAGCTAATAATCTATTAATTGTTATGTTTGTTGGTGTAATGATACTAGAGATTCCAACTGGTATAATCGCTGATCGTTTTGGACGAAAAGTATCCATTATTTTTGGATTTTTATGCTACCTTATCTATACTGTAATATTTCTTTTAACTGATGATATATATTTATTAATCATTGCACAGATTTTTGCTGCACTTGCTACATGTCTACAATCTGGTGCTCTCGAATCGTGGGTCGTTGAAAACTCTGAAGAGCCTATAGATAATATATTTTCGACATCGAATAGTATAATGTATATGGCTGGATTTGTTTGTGGAATATTAGGTGCTTTTCTTGCGAGTATTTATTTTGGACTACCCTGGATAGTTAGTATATTTACTAATATCATACTTCTTTTACTATGTTTTATCTTTATGAAGGAAATAAAGTGGAACAGTGTCGGGGATGAAAAAAAGAAATTAGCCTCGGTTAAGTCAATATTTATTAGTAGTAAGGACATTGTTTTTTCTGAGAAATCATTGATAATTATCTTTATAGTTGGAATATTTGTGAACTTTTCTAATTCTGCTGCAAATACTTTTCAACAACCAAGATTCGTTGCTCTATCTGATAATGGGGTTTGGGTTTTTGGAATTATTAAAACTGTCTATTCATTATTTATGAGCATAGGAAGTCTCTGGGTTAAAAAATTAAGCAAATCGTTTAATGATCGCACAGTCTTAATAATTTCACTCTGTATGTTAGGAGTCTGGCTTATCTTATCCGGAGTGCTTGATAGTTTTTATCCCGTTCTTGCTACTTTTATGATTTACGAAATAGGACGAGGCATGTATCCTACTGCTCGGCAAATTTATATAAATAGGAGAATTACTAGTGATTATCGTGCAACTATCTTATCTTTAGACTCGGCGATTACAAGAATTGGAATGTGTTTGGGATTGTTTGTGACAGGAATAATCAGCAAAAATTTTGTTTCGCTTTCAGATAATCAGTGGCCAATAAAAATCTCTTGGATTATTTGCGGTGTGGCTGCAATAATACCCATACTATTATTGAGAAAAATAAAGAAAAAATAGCTTGTTACTCACATTTCGCACCCTACTGATGTGAACTTGGATTGATTTTCCTTCCGTTTTTGAATCGCCAGCTGTGCGCAGCACAAATCAAACTTGACCCAACATGCAGCAAGATAGCCTTGAATCGGATGTGAGGCCAAACGGTTCCTCCTCATCCATGAACGACTTGCGACGCCCCCCCCCTTCTCACACATATAACGATTCGTCCCAGCCGAACATCGAGAGCAATCTTCGCTCTTCCGCTTGAAGCGGTTGGCCCAGCTGCCTGTGACGACTGCCGTCCGGCATACGAAATACAATCACTTGCATATATTCCAGCAACCGAAAAATCTCCCGTGTCGTAGGCTGTTCCAGCTTTCGTTTTGTGGTCGCGATGAGCGGACGGTGTTTGCTCGTCTGACTCCGAACCTTGCCCTGAATCGCATGGTACACCAGCAAGGCGATCAGAAACAGATAGCCTAGCACTTCCACACGGTTCGGCTTCTTCAAGTAAATTTCATCGACAAAATAAGGGTCCTTTAAGATTGAAAAGTTGCACTCGACCCCAATTTGTCCCTTGTATGTCTGCAGGATCGCGGACCCATCCATTGTTCTTCCTTGAAGCTCTTCCGGTACCGTCGAGACGAGTACGAATCGGGATGCCTTGCGGCGAGTCGCCTGGATGGACTCTTCGTCAGGCGTGAGGGGCTCATACGCGATCCGATAACGTGTTGCCCTCTCGGGCTCCGCATCCTTTTTCGGACGACTGCGCGGACGCACGATTTCTTCAAAATGCTCGACACGGGCCCCCAGTCGATGGAAGCTCAGCTCCGTATCGCTCATCCCCTGCTTCAGCGCGCTTTGCGCATCGTGCTCACAGTGATACGTGCATTTCTTTTGCGCCTCCATCGCTTTCGTCACCTGTTCGCGCTCCTGCTGTACGCGTTTATCGATCGTGTGCGCCTTCTTCTTATCCAGGGCGCTCGATTCCACGACCGTTAACCGCACCGCATGCCCCTCGTAATCCGCGTGAAATTGTTGCAGACGGTACTGTGCGCTCGTTTTGGCCGAGGCGAACGCTTGCGGAGCTGACCATGCATCTTCTTGCCGGTCCGCTTGCTCCAGCGCTTCTTTGACCATCTTCAGGTTGTTGCCGCCGCGCGTGATGAGGTAAGCCTTGGCTTCCTTGGCCTGCTCCAGCGTTTCGCGCGTCATAGCGGCGGAATCGGCAACGTAGATAAAGCCTTGCAAATTCACCGTTCTGCAGCTGAGCCTCCAGCTTCTTCAGCACATCAGGGTTCCAGGTTTTATCGCTGGTGTTGCCGTCGTGGACATCGCCATAGATCGGACGACCTTGACCGTCTACAACCAGTCCATACTGAAACTGCTTGTCGCCCTGACGATCTCGACTGTACCCTTCGGTGATAAACAAATCCTCCTCGTTCGTCGCCGGGTACGCGCCATAAACCGATTTGCTTGTCGTGTCACTATGGAAGGCGAGAATCGAATCGGGATTGTACTGCCACGCCTGTAGCGCGAGCGTCGAGTATAATTCATGTACCTCCGCTTCGCTGATCCGATCCAGATGCCTCGCCAGCGCATCGTCATTAAAGAAGGAAGCTTGCACGTCGGGGCAGAGCAGCTTCTCCAGATCCAGCCGTTTCGCCCAGTCCGCCATATGGACAAGCGCCTGACGTCCGGTCAGTATGTCCATCACGATCATTTGGACGACATCCCCCGGACTCACGTTGTATTGTGCATCGTAGGGGACCTTCGTATCAATCGTCTGTGGGATCCGCATGTCCTTCATGATTTGACTGATGAGATTTAAGTACCCCTGTGGGCAGATAGCTTCGATCTGGATAGGTGGTTGCATGGAAGACCTCCGTACGTCATGTGTTTTGTAGAGAGATTCGACACGAACCCGCCATTTCTTCTTTTTGATCGAAAACTATCATTTCAGACATTCATTAGGGTGCGAAATGTGAGGTACATTCACTTTTAAAGGAAGTATTGCTGACGCACTAACCGGGTGGTATAAAGGAGACTAGTGATAATGGATATGGAAAAATTTGAGCATATTTCAATGAGAGGTAGAGTTGCATACGGAGTTAGCTGTTTTGAGAACGCTATACTAGCCTTGAAATATGATGTTAATGATTGGACTGGACAGTCAAAAGTTCTACAGCACTAAGAAACCAGCGAATCGCGCTCCACATCAGCGTTTTCCTGCTTGGATTTAATTATTTTCGTTATGGACAAGTGAGGATTTTGAGCAAACAGGCGAAAAATAGACTTGCGTAAATAAGCGGCAACGCTGGCCTCGGAGACCACGGCATGGGAGGGCGTTCGCAGATAGCGGAAAAACAGCCCCGATGTTTGGCCTGAAAACTGCAAGGCGACAAGTTGCAGCAGTCCCATCGCGATGCACTGGCACATGACGAATCCCTCGATGGCCTGGATCGTTTTCTGGATGCGCTGTCGGTCCTGTTCGTTCGTTACGGCTTCGAGCGGATGAGCTTCCTCTTTCTTCAAAAACCGGTTCAGCTTCGGCATGGACTTGCTCCAGAAACGGTAGCCGAAGGCGTGGGTGACTTGCTTCATTTCCCGAAACGTACACTCGATCTTGAATCGATACCCGTACAGGCGAATGATGTCCGGGGCAGCCAGCGTGAGATCCGTACTGACCAGAATGGAACAGCGGCCTTCATGCACCACCAGCACAAAGCGCAATTCCTGATACCACCCCTGCCCCCAAAGCAGATCCAGGCACAGGAATTGAACCGTCTCTTCCTTGCCGTACAGCGAAAGGGTTGTGGTTTGAAAATCCGCCGCACGAGTCGTGAACAGCTCTTTCAATTTGACCGCCCGGCCTTTTTTCGGCGGTCGGCCACGCCCCGGCTTTTTCGCAGGGGGCGTTCATAGGCGACCACGTTCGATTTGGCTTTCGTCACCAGGTGCATGCGGGTTTCGGAAGCGAGGTGGCACGCCTTCAGCCGCTCCAAGGCCGGAACGGACAAGAAGTACCGATCCAGGAGCAGCAGCGCTTGACCGAAGCCTTTTGCGGCCTCGAAGCCTTGTTCAATCATCTGAACGACATGGGAAGGCGTCTCTACTTCGCTCGCGGACTTCTTCCAACCCAGAATGGCTTGGATACCATCTTGCAGATTCATGAACAAGGGCAAACAGAACCACTTCCGGGAATCGCCGACCAGAATGCCGATGGCGCCGAACAAATGACCAAAGATGTAGTCCCCCTTGGAGACATTCTCGGATTCCTGATGGAGTTTCTTGACCCCCGGCATCCGGCGGCCTTCCTTGGCTTGTTTCATGCCATCGCCGACGAGGACCACGCGACCCTGAATCACCAGCAAGGGCGCATGCTGGCGCACGACCTGAAGCCACTTCTGCCGCAGCGACGAGGTGGACCAGCCGGATGAACGGAAGAAGTGAAGGAGTGTCTCGTAACAGCGGCCATTCAGCGAGAAATCCCGAATCACGGAAGTCACCCCCAGATGGTCGGAGCGCAGCATGAAGCCGACGACCAGGACAACGAACCACTCGAACGTGGCTTGTCTGGAAAAGCAGGAACGGAAAGTCTGTAAAAGGTTGTTCAAGTATTTTAGCATAGGTATGGTCAATCGCTCGGAAATGAGGTACACTTTTTGTCGTAACCCATTCAGCGATTCTATCCTTTTAGAATGAGACCTTAAGGATACCGTAAAATCGCCAGATTGGGTTATTTTTATTTGTCACGATTTTTCGACAAGAACTTTTGACTGTCCAGTAGATAAGCATAAATGTGTTATATTAGCTATGAATGAATATCGGAAAAGCATAAGAGAGATCTAGCTGTTAGAAAATGTTTCTTTAAATGTTGGGGGACGAGATCATTGTTCATTGTCCCTTGAGAGTCGCTGTTTTTAAATATAATGCCGTCCTATAGGGCGGTTTTTTAAGCATAAAATAATAGAAAACAGTGTCTATCTTATCGATAGATGCTGTTTCCTATGAAAATCCTAATAACTAGGAATACAGTTAGGCACCAGTAAGAAGTGGAAGGGAGAAACGGATGTTTTGAAGAATCCTGAATGAGAAGGGAATATATATTGATATTAAAGGGGGGCGTAATACTTGAATGCGTTTTATAGTGAAATAATCCGTTTTTACAACGAAAGAAATTGGCACACTTTAAAAGAACTATCAGCAGCTCTAAATGAACGTGGAATTTCACATGATTCAAAGCATGTAAATAAGTTTCTTTATTATCCACCAAGAACTGAACAGGAGCTAAATGCTATTGTTGATATATTTGGTGCGGAAAAAGAAAAAATAAAACATGCTATCGAATTAGATTCGTTGCCTTATGAAATTATTAAAAATATCCGTCATATACCCATTACAGAACTGGTAAGTAGCAGATCTGAAGAATCACAATTAACATTATCTAACTTTTGTTTTTATCTAAAAGAGCACCGAGAAAGTAAGAGGTTTACATACACCGCATTAGCTAAGTCTGTTGGTGTGTCTTCGAATTATATTTACTGGTTAGAGAAGGGCGAAAGAGGAATTCCTGAACCATCTATTCTAAAGCGCATTGCGGTAGCAGTGGGGGCGCCTTATGAAGAAATAATGAGGAAAGCTGGATATTAATATTTTTCAAATTTAGCGGTAAGTTGAGCAACTATATAAGTTGAACTAAAGATTAGAAAACTATGGTAAGGAATTCGCTACTGCATGTCGAAGTAATAAGGTAACAACTTTAGACAGGCAGGGGAATCGCATGGAACATTCAGCATCATTTCAAGAGATCCAAACCGCGATGAAACAAGCAAAAGATCGTCGGATGTTTGAACGCTATCAGACGTTGTATTTGTATCTACAAGGAACAGAAGTCGAGCAAATTGCTCATATCATTAACCGAAGCCCCAAAACCGTAAAAGGGTACATTCAAGCTTATGAAACACGTGGGCTTTCCGGACTGCAAATGAATCATTCGCCAGGAGCACCTGTCCGATTAACGAAAGAACAACTGGAAAAGTTAAAACAAACG
The DNA here is from genome assembly GCF_000520815.1 of Paenibacillus maysiensis. Classification (GTDB taxonomy): domain Bacteria; phylum Bacillota; class Bacilli; order Paenibacillales; family Paenibacillaceae; genus Paenibacillus; species Paenibacillus maysiensis. Next base: position 21,375 of record NZ_ASRY01000165.1, read on the forward strand.
ATCGTGGATTCAGTTCCCCATCATGTAGGCTTTACCGCGCGTCACAATTGGACACTGGAGATCATTGCAGCCTTCATCAAAAGGGAGTTTGGTCAGACGTACTCGCTTCGCGGCATCTCCAAAATGATGCACCGTCAGGGGCTAAGCTACACCAAGCCAACCTATACCTTGGCAGCGGCGGACGAAGAAAAGCAACGAATTTTTTCGGAAGTCACATTTCCAAATTTAAAAAAAGATACATGACAGGAAAAATCGACCATCTATTATTTGAAGACGAATCCATGATTCGCGATTACCAAGCCATTCAAAAAACGTGGTTTCTTCGTGGCAAGCAGCGTATCATTCAAACTACAGGTAAACATCGGGGTGTCAAACTGCTGGCTACCGTCGACTATGTGACAGGCAGGATCGTATGGCAGGAAGATGAGCATTATACAGCGGAAACTTTTTTGATCTTTTAAAAAAAAGTAGTAACCGAATATCCGACAGGTAAAATTGCGATGGTCCTGGACAATGCGCGAATTCACCATGCGAAGCTGCTGACACCGTTCCTAAACGAGATGAAGGATCGACTTGAACTTGTATTTTTGCCTCCCTATAGCCCTGAACTGAATGCAGTCGAAGGGTTGTGGAAATGGCTTAAATCCGATGTGATTAAAAACGTCTTTTACCACACGGTCGCTGAAATTCGTACCAATGTACAACAGTTTATGGAAGAGATTATGAAAGTACCTTTGACGATCATTGACCGTCTTTGTGTCAGGTTCTAGCTGGTTGTTTCTTTAGTTCAATTTATATAGATCGCAAAGTCCCTCTAGAGTATAGTTTTTGGTTACTGTTATTAATGTAACTGAAAAATAAAGGGATATTATTAGTTACCAACATTAATGTAATTCAAAATATTGATGAATTACCCGAAATTACTTGTAAGTAGGGGATTTCTCAGTTACCAACTATAATGTCACTAAACAAATGTCTGGTGATAAAAAAGTGTGGAACCAGTAAAAGATGTATGGAACCAATAAAAAAACTGTGGAACCAGTAAAAAAAGTCTGGAACTAGTCATTTTACAAACATCAAGAAAGATCCCGATGATATATCGGGATCTTTTTAGCTTAGGAGGGCAAATATGTCTACAATAGGCCAACGAATTCGAACTATTAGAAAAACAAACAACTTAAATCAAATAAAGTTTGCAAATATAATTGGAATTTCTCAAGGAACGTTGAGTGAGCTGGAGCAAGATAAATACAGACCCTCTCTTGATATAATTATAGCAATTAAAGAAAACTTCAATTCCCATATAGAGTGGTTAATCTTTGGAGATACGCCTGTATCAAAGAACACTATTTTTAATTTAGCCATTGAAGCTCAGGAATTAGAACTTATTTCTTTGTTTCGAGAACTTACTAAAGAAGATAGAGATGAAATTATTGATTTTATAAAGCTAAAGATTGTTCGGTACTAATCTTTCACAGGAGCTCCTTAATAATATGTCTTAGAATTACTCATTTTAATTTTGGTACATAAAAGTCACGAATTATCCGTATACCGATTATTGGTGGCATTTATGTATAAAAAAATTAACAATGACTATAATATGATTAGAGAAGGGAGTGTAATAATTCATGTCACTAAATTCACTTAGCATATTTGATATTGCTTTTTGTAACACCCCACGGTATCTGTTTTCAGCAAGTTTTTTATACTTGCTCAAGAGCCATACGTGAGAAATGGTTTGAAAGAGCTTTGAAAGAAGGCGGTTGGAACCTCAGCATTAGATATACCCCAACTGATCTAAAATCAATTTACATAAGAAATGAATTTGAAGATTATGAAGAATGTAGATTGGTGGTAAAAGAATCATTACAAGGTCTTAACATAGACCTATTTACAGAGTGTGCAACTAATGAAACTGGATTGTCAACAGTAAATCAGACAATTTTTTTA
>NZ_ASRY01000166.1 GCF_000520815.1 Paenibacillus maysiensis
GGCGGGGCACGTCCCGGGCTGTTTGCTTCGCAAAGGCGGGGACGTGTCAGGGCTAGGAAGTAAGCAGCGCCAAAGGCTGGCTTACTTCTTAGCCCTCAGGTTTGAGGCAGGTAGCTTCGCCAACCTGCTATGGAGCTTCGCTCTGCTCGCTCATGGGCGGCTCCGCAGGCCGCCCCTTTAAAAACTCATGGCATGAAATAGTTATGCCATGAGTTTTTATCCTCTTCCCCGTGGGAACAAAAGAGGGGCAGGCACTGCTGCAAAAAGGATGCACATCTGAGGAACGGAGCGGGTGGAAGGATTCTGGAGAAGCGGAGCGTTCGCCTTTGCCGCTGGATTCCAACCCTGTAAGGGATCATTTTAATCCAGGAATCCAGTGACAACAGCGATCGGAAGAACCTTCCACACGCGGAGAGGCCCCCTCAGAACCGCCATCCCCATACCTGCCATGCACCGCTGTACCTCTTTTGTTCCCTTTTCTCAACAACTACATCCGAGCTTTTCTTCGCCTTTGAAATCTACCTGAGTTGGGTAATCATTATCGAAGCAGGCCAGGCACAAGCCACCTTTGTAATCCTCTTCGTTATATCCACCTACAGCGGCGATCAAGCCCTCGGCACTCATAAAATAGAGCGAATCGGCGTTAATCTCCTGACGGATTTCCTCGACGGTTTTGGACGACGCGATCAGTTCCCGGCGATCCGGCGTGTCAATGCCGTAGAAGCACGGGTTTTTGAAAGGCGGCGAGGTGATACGTACATGTACCTCTAGCGCCCCCGCATCCCGTAGCATATTCACGATTCGACGGGACGTGGTGCCCCGGACGATAGAATCGTCGATCATAATGACCCGTTTACCTTCAACAACACGGCGTACAGCGCTCAGCTTCATTTTCACACCCTGCTCGCGTAGCTCCTGACTCGGCTGAATGAAGGTACGTCCAGTGTATTTATTTTTAATCATACCCAGCTCATAAGGAATACCTGTCTGCTCTGCATAACCAATCGCAGCCGAAATACTGGAATCCGGCACTCCTGTCACCAGATCCGCATCGACAAAAGCTTCCAAAGCCATCTGGCTACCCATACGTTTACGTGCAGCATGAAGATTGGCTCCGTTCAAGTCACTGTCAGGACGGGCAAAATAAATATATTCCATCGCGCACAGTGCTTTACGATGCTTGCCTTCACTGTAACGGTCTTCGTGCAGTCCATTTTTGTCCAACACCAACAGCTCACCCGGCTCGATATCACGTAACAGCTCTGCTCCAATCGTTTCCAAAGCGCAGGTTTCGGAAGCAAACAAATATGCATCACCCAATCTGCCCATCGTCAACGGACGCAAGCCGTTAGGATCGGAAGCTACCAGCAGCTTGTCGTTGGTCATAATGAGAAAAGCAAACCCACCGACAATACGCTTCAATGCATCCTTGGCGGCTTCCACCAAATCCTTGGACGACCGGGCGATCAAATGCGCCACGACCTCTGTATCGCTGGTCGTTTGAAAAATAGACCCGCCCTGCTCCAGCTCATGCCGGATTTGCAAGGCATTCACGATATTCCCGTTCGTCGCTACCGCCAGATCGCCATCACGATATTTGAAAACCAAGGGCTGTGCATTCGTCAGCTTACTGTCTCCACTTGTCGAGTAGCGCACATGTCCTATGGCAATGTCGCCTGTCAGCGAAGCCATCAAATCTTTATTGAATACTTCTTTAACAAGGCCCATTCCACGATGATAATGGAACTCATCTCCACTGCTCACACAGATGCCCGCGCTTTCCTCCCCACGATGCTGGAGTGCATGCAATCCGTAATATGCTAGAGAAGCAGCATCGGAGTGTCTGTACACTCCGAATACGCCGCATTCCTCTTTTAATTTATCAAACAGCCCCTCTTTACCAGAGCCTTCATTATAATAATCTCCAGTCCACAACGTCCGTGCTGTTATTTCATCAGACATGGAATGACATCCTCCCAGATTTGCTTCAAACTGGCGACTGCCTCGTTCAAAGCGGGTTGTCCGTTCACCTCAACTGTCAATTGTGATCCTTCAACTTTTCCCAATACGGTAACTGGCACTCCCAAACCACGCAGATGTGCTTCCAGCGCAGACGCTTGATCTGGCGATGCAGATAACAAAATGCGGGACTGACTTTCGCTAAACAAAGCATGGTCAGGACGCAAGGTCGTTTCTAGGTTGACCTGTGCTCCCAATCCGCCGCTAATACCAGATTCCGCAAGCGCTACAGCCAATCCGCCCTCTGCCAGATCATGCGCAGATTGTACCAAGCCTGCTTGGATGGCACTAAGCACCGCATTCAGCAGCTTTTTCTCCACGTTCAAATCCAGCTCAGGCGGTCGTCCTTCGGATACACCGTGTACGACAGCTTGGAACTCACTGCCTCCCAGCTCGGCCTTCGTTTCTCCCACCAGGAAAATCACGTCGCCTTCGGCTTTAAAGCCTTGTGTCGTAATATGGTCCGTATCATGTATTAGACCCACCATGCCGACGACAGGCGTCGGATAGATGGAACCTTTGGCATTTTCATTGTATAAGCTGACGTTGCCCCCGATGACAGGTGTATCCAGTACGCGGCAAGCTTCTGCCATCCCGTCTACAGCTTTTTCCATTTGCCAGAAAATATCCGGTTTTTCAGGATTACCGAAATTCAGGTTATCCGTAATCGCCAGTGGCTCGCCGCCGGAGCATACAATATTACGTGCTGCTTCGCTGACCGCAATCCGTCCGCCTACCTCTGGATCAAGGTATACATAACGTCCGTTACAGTCCGTCGTCATGGCAAGTCCCTTGCGGGTTCCGCGCACGGTCACTACTGCCGCATCCGAGCCCGGACGAACGGCTGTGCTGGTACGAACCATGTAATCATACTGCTCATATACCCATTTCTTACTGGCTACACTTGGCGAAGACAGTACCTTTTTCAGCGCACCGTTCAAATCCGTCACTTCTGCATAACGCAGTGTGTCAATGGCAGCGCTCTGCTCATAATAAGCAGGAACTTCAGAAGGCTTATCGTAAATCGGACACTCGTCCACCAGCGCCGTTACTGGCATGTCACCCACCACTTCATCATGATGGAACACACGCAAACGTCCGTCATCCGTCACTTTACCGACCTTGGCACAAATTACACCCCAGCGCTCGAAAATTTCCAGTGCCTGTGCTTCATCCTTAGGCTCTACTACGAACAGCATCCGTTCCTGTGATTCAGACAGCATCATTTCATAAGATGTCATGCCCTCTTCGCGCTGCGGTACCTGATCCAGATACAGCTCCAGGCCGTTGCCAGCCTTACTCGCCATCTCCGCGCTGGAGCAGGTAAGTCCTGCGGCACCCATATCCTGAATACCCAGCACAATACCACTATCGATCAGTTCTAGACATGATTCCATAACCAGCTTCTCCATAAAAGGATCGCCTACTTGAACCGCAGTCCGGTTCGCTTCGGATTCCTCCGTCAGCTCAACCGATGCGAATGTTGCTCCGTGAATCCCATCACGACCTGTCGGCGGGCCCACATAGAACACCGGGTTACCGACCCCTTTAGCAACACCACGCTGGATTTTATCATGGTCAATCAGTCCGACACACATTGCATTAACGAGTGGATTGCCTTCGTAGCTTTCATCGAATACAACCTCGCCGCCTACCGTCGGAATACCGATACAGTTCCCGTATCCCGCAATACCGGATACCACATGCTCGAACAAATATTTCACACGGTCGCTCTCCAGCTTGCCAAAACGCAGAGAATTCAGCACCGCCACAGGTCTTGCACCCATGGAGAATATATCACGGATGATGCCGCCTACCCCTGTCGCTGCCCCCTGAAAAGGTTCTACAGCCGACGGATGGTTATGACTTTCGATTTTAAATACAACTGCCTGGTTATCACCGATATCTACTATCCCTGCACCCTCACCCGGTCCCATCAGAACTCGTGGGCCACTCGTTGGAAAACGTCGCAGCAACGGCTTGGAGTTTTTGTAAGCACAATGCTCTGACCACATGACACTGAATACGCCAATCTCCGTATAATTCGGCTGACGTCCCATGAATTCGCAGATCAGCGCATATTCGCTGTCCGACACACCCATCTGCTGATACAGTTTATGTTCGGCAACCTGCTCTGCCGTTGGTTCCTTAGCGGACACTTGCTGCGCCATGACGATCCCTCCAAGCGTTCAAAATAGATGTAAACATTCGTTTGCCGTCATCCGTTCCAAGCAATGCGTCCACCGCGCGTTCCGGGTGAGGCATCATGCCCAGCACGTTTCCTTGTTCATTACAAATCCCTGCGATATCCGCCACGGAACCGTTTGGATTATCTTTATACGTAAATACGATCTGGTTATTCGCCTGCAAGCGAGCCAGCGTCTCATCATCACAGTAATAGTTGCCTTCGCCGTGGGCAATCGGAATAACGATCTCTTCACCGGCAGCATAATCCTTTGTAAAAGGCGTTTGATTATTCGCAACCTTCAACACCGTATCGTGGCAACGGAACTTCATCGACAAATTACGGCGCAAAGCACCCGGCAACAGCCCAGCTTCGGTCAAAATTTGAAAACCGTTGCAAATACCCAAAATGTATTTGCCCTCGGCAGCCGCTTTGGCTACTTCCTTCATCACCGGGGCAAACCGGGAAATCGCGCCACAGCGCAGGTAATCCCCGTAGGAGAAGCCTCCTGGAACAAGAATACAATCATAAGGCGACAGATCCGTCGCAGTATGCCAAACATAATCGACAGGTTCACCGACCGTGTCCTCTACCGCCTTATAGCAGTCAATATCACAGTTGGAGCCCGGAAAAACCAGAACTGCAAATTTCATGGAATTAGCCCTCCAGTTCGTAGCGGTAGTCTTCAATGACCGTGTTGGCCAACAGCTTTTCGCACATCTCAATGATGCGCTTTTCAGCACTCTCGCGGTCTGTTGTATCCAGATTCAATTCCATATACTTACCAATTCTGACGCTGTCCACTTCTCCGAAGCCCATAGAATGCAGTGCGCCTTGCACCGCAACCCCTTGCGGGTCCAAAACGCTTTGCTTAATTGTGACATAGACCGTTGCTTTCATCATGTTCCTTCAGTTCCTCCTCCGAATGAGTGAATCCTATTGGTTGAATTATGATTACTATTTACTGTGCCGTCAGACGCCGCCAAATATCCGTATATCTTGCAGTTGTTTCTTCTACGACCTCAGCAGGCAACGGATCGGGCTTGCTATTCTTGTCCCAACCGGATGCTGCCAAATAGCTTCGTACCGGCTCCTTGTCCATGCTGTCAATCTCGACATCCAGCTCATACTTTTCCTGCGCCCAAAAACGGGATGAATCCGGGGTGAAAATTTCATCAATCAAAATAACCTTTCCATCAACAAGACCAAACTCAAACTTGCAATCGGCTAAAATAATTCCACGCTTCTCGCAGAAAGCACGCGCAAATTCGTATAATGCCAAGCTTTTTTCCTCAAGCTCGTCTGTCAGTTTAGCCCCGACCAGCTCTTTCATCTGATGAAGAGAAATGTCCTCGTCGTGTCCAACATCATTTTTCGCAGCCGGTGTAAATAAAGGCTTGGGAAAACGCTCATTTTTTCGTAGTCCCTTCGGCAATGGAATGCCGTTTACCTCACCGTTCTGCTCATACTGACGCCAGCCGCCTCCGGTAATATATCCGCGCACCACACACTCAATGTCGATGCGTTCAGCCTTCAGCGTGACCATAATCCGGTCCTTCAGCAACTCTTTATTCTGTTCGTCGATCACATGCCCGAGCTTGTTCACATCGGTGTGCACGACATGGTTTTCCAACAAGTCTTTCGTTTGTTCAAACCAGAAAGCGCTGAGTTTATTCAGCACATTCCCCTTTTCGGGTACGGGTGGCTCCAGCACATAATCAAAAGCCGAAATCCGGTCCGTCACGACAATCAGAAAATGCTCTCCGAGATCATACAGCTCACGCACCTTGCCTTTGTACAGCAACGGCGCATGGATTAGTCCCTCGGCGGTAGACAATGACATCTAATACACCTCTTTCAAAAGAGTATGGCCCCTCCTAAACCTTGTGCCCCTCCTAAATCCTCCCCTCGGGGAGGACCCCCAGGGCTGCTGCCCTCGGGACTCCCGCAAGGGTTTGGCGCAGTGAGTGGGCGGGGCTGTTTATTGTAGCTGGGGTGGTGTGAGCGCGTTCCGCTGGATTAAGGCTTGTTGACACAAGCTTTAATCCAGCAACGCTTTTACGTTGGCGCAGAGCGACGCTTTTACGGATATGACATCGTAATGGCGTTGAAAGCTTTAAGCTGCAATTTTATATGCAGCTTACGGTTGTACCATGGCTTGGCGTATTACATGTCGCCTAGCATTCGGCCCGTGGCCGTAGCTCGGCATGTCATGCAGCCGAGCATTCAGGCTTCGCCTGCTGTGCGCATGTGCTACGCTGCGCACAGATACGGTGGCTCAAGGCTTCGCTCCTTGAGCCTGCGCGTTCTTGGGAGGGCTGCGGGCTGTTTGCTACGCAAATTCGGCAGCCCTCCCAAGAACGTTGCTTTGCGATAGAAAAAGCAGTGGAACACGCTTTTCCATCGCTCTTTGGGTCGGTGCGGCATGTTATGCACCGCACCTCCCCCTATTCCTGCTCCCTCATGAAGGTTGGTGCTGGAAGTAGCGGAGCGAACGGAATCATTCTGAAGAAGCGTCAGCGTTTGCCTTTGTCCCTGGATTCCAACCTTTACGGGTTTATTCCAATCCAGGAATCCAGGGGCAACAGCAATCGGAAGAATGATCCGTTCGCGCAGCGGCCTCACCAAGCGCCACCCCTCTCTCCTATTCCCCTAATCCCAGCTTTTTGAAGATCGTATCTACGTTTTTCAAATGCCATGCCGGGTTGAAAGCATCCTCGATTTCGTCCGGGCTGAGTACGGCGGTAATTTCCGGAGTCGCCTCGACGATTTCGCGGAATTGGCGTTGCTCTTCCCACGCCTGCATAGCACGCGGTTGCACGGTATCGTAGGCTTTTTCACGGCTAAAGCCCTTGTCGATCAGCTTCGTCATAATACGACCGGAGAACGGTACGCCATACGTACGCGCCATATTGCGCTTCATATTTTCAGGGAATACCGTCAGGTTCTTCACGATATTGCCAAAACGGTTCAGCATGTAGTTCAACAGCATCGTTGCATCCGGCAAAATGATACGTTCCACGGAAGAATGCGAAATGTCGCGTTCATGCCACAGTGTTACGTTCTCATACGCGGATACCATATGCCCGCGAATCACACGCGCCAGACCGGAAATATTTTCGCTGCCGATTGGATTGCGTTTGTGCGGCATTGCGGAGGAACCTTTTTGACCCTTGGCAAAAGCTTCTTCCACCTCACGGAATTCACTTTTTTGCAGAGCGCGGACTTCTGTAGCAAATTTGTCCAGCGATGTGGCTACCAGTGCCAATGTCGCCATGTATTCGGCATGACGATCACGCTGGAGCGTCTGTGTGGAGATTGGCGCAGGCTTGGTGCCCAGCTTGCGGCATACAAACTCTTCTACAGCCGGATCAATGTTAGCGTACGTTCCGACTGCACCAGACATTTTACCGTATTCAACCTGGTCAGCCGCAAAACGGAAACGTTCCAGATTACGCTTCATTTCCTCGTACCACAAAGCCATTTTCAGGCCAAACGTCGTCGGTTCAGCGTGTACCCCGTGTGTACGGCCCATCATCGGCGTATGCTTGTAAGCCAGTGCTTTTTCCTTCAAAATTTCAATAAAATTCAAGATATCGCGCTCCAGAATTTCATTCGCCTGCTTCAACAAGTAGCCCAGTGCGGTATCTACCACATCCGTGGAGGTCAGGCCGTAATGCACCCATTTGCGCTCATCGCCAAGGCTTTCGGATACCGTGCGGGTAAAAGCAATGACATCATGTCTTGTTTCCTGTTCAATTTCATAGATCCGGTCAATATCAAAGCTTGCGTTCTTACGCAGCGCCACAGTGTCCTCTTTCGGAATAACGCCCAATTCTGCCCAAGCTTCACAGGCACACAGTTCTACTTCCAGCCACGCTTTAAATTTATTTTCTTCCGTCCAAATCGCTCTCATTTCCGGTCTGCTATAGCGTTCGATCATACTATTTATTCCCCCAAATATTGGTTTGTTCAATCCATTCCAGCGCTTGTTCCGCATCCTGGCACAATAGATTCATATGTCCCATCTTTCGGCCTGGCTTGGCTTCACTTTTTCCATACAAATGCAGCTTGGGTACAACATCCAATCTTTCAGCTTCGGCATCCGGCTGCACGAACCGTTGAACCACGTCCTCCAAATGCTCGCCTAGCACATTGACCATCACGACCGGAGTCAGCAGCTTCGTGCTGCCCAGCGGCAAGCCGCAAATCGCACGTATGTGCTGTTCGAATTGCGACGTCGCGCATCCCTCCATCGTGTAATGGCCGGAGTTATGCGGCCTCGGTGCCAGCTCATTGACGTACAATTGTCCGTCTTCGGTAACGAACATCTCTACAGCGAGCAGCCCCACCGCACCTAACGACTCCGCCACAGCCAAAGCCAGCTTGCGTGCTTCCTCCTGCACGGATTGTGGCACTCGCGCGGGTACAATCGACGTGTGCAAAATGTTGTTCACATGAATGTTTTCCGCAGGTGGGAAGGCTTTGGCTTCGCCGTTCGTGCTGCGTGCGACGATTACCGAGATTTCGCAGCGAAAACGAATGAACTTTTCCAGCACCAGTTCTGCACCGCTTCCAGCCAGTTGTTCGTAGGCAGCTACGGCTTCCTCGGGTTGGCGAATAACCGCTTGTCCCTTGCCATCATAACCACCAACTGCTGTCTTGAGCACACATGGCACGCCCAGTTCGGCTACCGCTTGAACCATATCCGCAGGACTACTGATTTCACGATACGGAGCGACAGGAACGCCAGCGGCTTCAATGGAGCGCTTTTCCCGTAATCGATGCTGTGTTGTATACAATAAACTGCTACCCTGCGGCACACTTGATTCCTGTTCCAAAAGCGCAGCCACACCCGCGTCCACATTTTCAAACTCATACGTAATCACGTCGCATCGCCCAGCCAGCTCTCTGGCAGCATGCACATCATCATAGGCAGCAAGGATTTGTTCTGACACCTGCCCGCACGGACTATCTGGTGACGGGTCCAGTGTCACAAAGCGATATCCTAGGTTTGTTCCCGCCATTACAAGCATTCTTCCTAATTGTCCGCCTCCCAAAAGTCCAATCATTGTACCAGGAGGAAGGATGCGGCCTGCGGGTTCACATGCCTCACTCATAGCGAGTCACTGCCTTCCAGCACCTCATCACGGATACGATCGCGTCTTGCCAAGACCCGCTGGCTTATCTTTTCGTCAAAAGCGCCTAATATTTGTGCGGCCAGCAGCCCTGCATTCGTAGCGCCTGCCTTACCGATTGCCACAGTGGCAACCGGAATACCACCCGGCATCTGCACAATGGAGAGCAGGGAGTCCAGACCGTTCAGAGCCTTCGACTGAACAGGCACACCGATGACTGGCAATGCCGTCTTGGCTGCCACCATTCCCGGCAAATGCGCCGCGCCACCTGCTCCGGCAATAATAACCTTTAGCCCGCGCCCAGCGGCTTCCTCTGCAAAACGGAACATCAGATCCGGCGTTCGATGGGCTGAGACTACCTTTTTCTCATATCCGATTTCCAGCTCGTCCAGCACTGCACATGCATGTTGCATGGTGTCCCAGTCCGATGTGCTGCCCATAATGACAGCGACCTGCACTGACATGTCCTTCACTCCCTGTTTATCAATAAGCGCCAAAAATCCGGCACTCGAAAATAACGTTATTTTCAAGACACCGGACTACGAAAAACAAACGACAAAGCCTCACAAAGGCATGCCAAAAGCAAGCCTGTTTCACCGCAACAAATGCGGCTTCAGCCGTATGTCTCCCGTAGTCCGGAAATTTAAGGTTTCCAGGTAGAAACTTCCGGGCCATATCCCCGGCATTATACGAGTCAGCATTGTGCCCAATCGACCCCAAACGATATTCTAACAAACATGATCGTGGTCTGTTTCGGCTCAAACATGTGTACCTTATTCAATTTTACCTAAAGCTCTTTTTTTATCGACAATACACTTCATAGTTTAACAATTCCCTACACCTTATGTCAACTTGAAAACGAACATTATCAAAATCATCCAATTGAATGTTCGTGTTTGACAAAACACAATCCCTTTTCTACCCGCAAACGGGGACAATAGCTATACATTTAGCCGACTCTTTGGGCCCAGACTGCCATCATAGGCCGGCCCTATACTCCACAAAAAAATAAAAGCCGGTACTTCCTGTACAGGCAGTAATCCGACTTTTATTCCTTCTATTCTGTTACTTCACGACCAGCACAGGAATGCGCGCATGCTGCACCACATTATGACTGACGCTGCCTAACACAAATTCACGAATACCACCCAAACCACGGCTGCCGATCACAATCACATCGAAGCCATTTTCATTCGCATAATCCAAAATAACTTCGGCCGGCGAACCCTGAATCAGCTCCACCTTGGCGTCAATGCCCTGATCAGCAAGCCGTTTTTTGACCTCATCCGTGGTTTGCTCCGCCAAATCGTAATATTCTTTATTCACCGAAGCTGGAAGCGGGGCCAAACCTTCACCCATGAAAATACGCGGAAAATCAAACGCCGTTACCACCTCAAGCTTTGAGGATGGTGAAGCCTTGGTTAATTCAGCCGCCTTCAACAAAGCCTTATTGGATGCCTCGGAACCGTCATAAGCAAGCAATATTTTCGAAAATAACATACATATGCACCTCTTCCTATTCAGTTTGTTAGAACAAAGCCTGAAATATGTATTCCTTTGGGCGTTCGTACATTCACATTGCCAAACGCTGGCATAGCCGCCCTACTCATCATTAAACATCCCCATGAGAGCCTAAACCACGGCTTTACCGTAAAAAATATCCGTATAGCAATGCATTAACGAACAGCAACGCAGGAATACCGAGTCTGAAGCTCATATGCTGCGTTTTGTGGCGTTTGCGGTACATCGCAATCAGCACGCCCAACGCTCCCCCGATCAGGGCCAGCAAAAACAGCGTCCGTTCGGGTACACGATCACGGTGCTTACGCGCCCTCTTTTTGTCTTCCGACATTACCAGATAGCCTACTGCGTTTATAAACAGCAGCCATACCAACAAGCCTGTCTGCAATGTCTCTCCTCCTTTTGCACACCGCACCGAGTTCAGGCATTAGTCCTTCTATAGCCCTCTCCCCTTCATTATAACTCCACCCCTTTTGCAGAAACAACGCCTTCTCCTGACTGAAATACCGCTTTTGCGGATATAGTAACGTTGTATGACGGCTATCCTTGAATTAAAGGAGGGACTACGATGGAAAGCACCCATGAATACGTGGAAAAGCTGCGAGAAAATGCGAAAAAGGCAGAACGCAACCGTAAAAGAGGAAAAGGAACTCCCAGCGCCAGTTTGCCGACCAAACAGCATACCAACAATCCTTAATTGCAGGTAACCCTGCTGTATAAGCTGTAAAACCATGTTATTCACCTATAATGTCAGCTTGAATTGCAGTGTGTTCATTTTTAGATGTCGCAAAAATCAGATACATTGCCTTCTCTAGCTTCTGCAAAACAACAAGCAGGCCCCCTTTGAGGTGTCTGCTTGTTGTAATTTCGATGTCCACTTCCATCCTGTCGCAGTAATCTCTTCTCCCAGTCTACCCAGACAACCACCCATCGTCCAGTACAAATAGCTCAACCCCAAGCTCCTGACCAGCCGAAGCAATTTCTTTAATCCGATCCGCATTAAAATCAGAATACGTGGCTTCCCAGTTTTTAATCAGCACCGAACGAACCTGATCACGGAATCCTCCTCTTGACAGTCTTGTTCAATATAAGCGATGATAGGTGCGCGACATATCACACAATTCTTCCGAGGAACGAACCAGTACAGCTTCCGGCGTCTGGAATGACTCTCCCTACCTCATGAACCAGACAATTGCACATATCATAATCACCGTCACGAAATCCACATTACAGCTTAAAGCCCGTCGAAGCGTTACATTTGAACTGCCTATATTTTCAGAACGTACAGAACGAGTGATAGCATCTAATTCATTGATTACTTTATATTGTAGAACAGCTGAAAGACCTGTTGATTTCGGTTTACCCTGTGTAATTGTATAGCTTACATAAAGTTAACTCCCCCTATCATCCTACTAATGAACTCTATACAAAATCATATAAAAAGTAATAGCTATCCTCTTACTACACACCTTATACAAACAATAAACGATTACATTTATAAAATATAAGTTATAACGTCATATTATGTGACATATGTATTGACTAAAAACAATTTTAGCCTCTATAATTCGTGATATTAATGTAATTAGACAAAAAAATTGCCAGTTAATCTATCATTTATATCTATGGTTTTTACATTGGAGAGGAGCTTTATATGACTAACTTGAAGAAAATGACGATGATTCCCCTGCTGGCCAGTTTTATTCTCGGAAGTACTTTATGGAGTGGCGGTTTTACCGCTAATGCTGCGGCAGCAGCTACTACCAGCACGACTGCACCTACATCTGCTACTACTATCACCGATAAATCTGAGAAACCACAAACCAATCATCTACCCAACATTAAAATACTTGCCACCGGAGGAACTATCGCAGGGTCATCTGCCTTCAACACCGATACAACCGACTACAAAGCAGGCGCATTGGGCGTCGAGACTCTGATCAACGCCGTTCCTGAAATGAAAAGTATTGCTAACGTCAGCGGTGAACAGGTTGTCAACGTGGGCAGCCCCGACATTAATAATGATATCCTTTTAAAACTCGCCAAACGTACGAATGAGCTGCTCGCCAGAGATGATGTGGACGGAATCGTTATTACTCATGGTACAGATACGTTGGAAGAAACCGCTTATTTCCTCAATCTGGTCATCAAAAGCGATAAGCCCGTCGTTGTCGTTGGCTCCATGCGCCCAGCTACAGCAATCAGCGCCGATGGTCCTTTTAACCTTTATAATGCTGTCAAAGTCGCCGGGGCTTCTGCCTCCAAAGGTCAAGGCGTACTCGTACTGCTGAATGATCGCATCGGTGCAGCGAGATACATTACCAAGACGAACACGACAGCAGTCGATACATTCAAGGCGGTAGAACAGGGCTATCTCGGAGCTGTTGTGGGAGATCAAGTGTATTACTACAACAAACCTACACACAAGCATACAACTGCTTCCGTGTTCGACATCTCCAATCTGACCCAACTGCCGCAGGTAGATATTTTATACGAATATCAAAATAACGGGCGATATCTGTATGATGCAGCCGTAGCGGCAGGTGCCAAAGGTATCGTTGTGGCGGGCTCCGGCAATGGTTCCTTGTCCAAGACCTCTACAGAAGGTGCTGAGGCAGCAGGTAAAAAAGGAGTTATCATCGCGCGTTCCAGCCGAGTAGGCAGCGGAATCGTCTCTCCGTCTACGAAAGACGCAGCATCCAACTTTGTTTCCACTGACTCACTCAATCCGCAAAAAGCAAGGATCTTGCTCATGCTTGCTTTGACTCAAACGCATGATGTTAAACAGATTCAGTCCTTCTTTAATGAATACTAATAAATGAGGATTTTGTAAAATCCAAATAAGTGATTTCCAATGAACAATAAGATATCAAAGCCAGTTCACTAAAAAAGGAGCAGCAGTAACGGTGATATACCGTAACTGTTGCTCCTTTTCGCAAGACAATGACAAACCCACAACTCCACACTGAGCCCAATTGTCTCAGCCTTGATATAGCTTCAAGTTTAAGTTTGCCCGTTAGATGGTTAAATCCATACCATTCAATGGATAACTGATTCCATTTTGTTACAATCCTGTGCTCCTGTCACTTCGTATCAGGACTGTTGTTTAGGAATCCCATTCAGGCTTGGAGGATATTTCGCTTGCTTCTCTGGATGTGGAGCGATTTCTTCCTCCAAAATACTTGATTTATTTTGCTGATTATTGATTTTAAGCGACTTATGCTTGGGCATAACTACTCACCTCCTCGGCTTACCATGCCAAGGAGCGAGAGGTTTTATACCGATTTGCTGATGCTTATCGCCCTTGCTGTTGACTTGATATGGATTACTTGTAGCTGCCCGTTATTTTCCCTGCTTTTGCTCCAAGGCTGCTTTCAGCAGATCACCCAGACTGGAGCCAAAAGATTCCTGCTTTTCATATTGTCTTACCAGCTTCTGCTGTTCACGTTTGTTTACCCGTTGCTTGTCCTTATCCAGTGTTTCGGTAATGCCACAAGGCAGACATCTGACATACAAACCCGCCTTGCCCTCTTTCATTTCCATTTTTTTATGGCACTGCGGACAACGACGATTCGATAGACGTTTTTCTCCCGAACGGCGATAGCCGCAATCCACACTTGGACATACGAGGAACTTGCCCTGTTTGCCCTTCTTCTCCAAAAGCTTTGTACCACAATCCGGGCAATGGCTGTTCGTCACGTTATGGGGCTTGTATTCAGCACTGCTATTTTTCACAGTGGAAACCAGCTCTTTCGCCATCGCACGAATCGAGTCCAAGAACGGTCCCGGTTGCCCTTGACCACGGGCGATTCGTTCCAGCTCCGCTTCCCAACGTGCCGTCAGCTCCGGTGTTCTTAGCTGTGGAGCTGCCAGCTCAATCAGTTGCTTGCCTTTCCCCGTTGGATGCATTACATTTCCCTGACGCTCAATTGTATCCGAGCTAACCAGCTTCTCAATCAGATCTGCGCGAGTAGCAGGAGTACCCAGACCATGCTTCTCCATCTGAGCAAGTAGCGCCGCTTCCGTATACCGCTTCGGCGGCATCGTTCGTCCAGCACGCACAAGGCAACGCTCTATCCGAACAGAATCCCCTTTTTTCAGTTCAGGTAAAATAACACCACTTCCGTTGTCCTCGCGTTCCTCTGCTTCGTCGTCCGTATCATAGAGATTTCCGTCATATACAGCACGCCAGCCACTATCTTTTATCGTCGTGCCTTTGACTTGAAACGTTTCCTGCTCTACTGTTACCGAAACCGCTACAGCATCATAACGAGCAGGTGGATAGAAAAGACTGATAAATCGCCGCGCAATCAGATCATACAGCTTACGTTCCTCCGGGCTTAGCTGATTAAGCAACAAGGTCTGCTCTGTAGGGATGATCGCATGGTGATCCGTTACTTTGCTGTCATCCACAATTCGCTTCGAGATCGTCAAGCTCTTGCGCAGTAACGGGCGTGCCAAGGAAGCATACGGGCCTACAGCCACACTATTGAGCCGTTCCTTAAGGGTATCCACCATATCGGATGTCAGATAACGGCTATCTGTACGTGGATACGTGACCAGCTTATGCTGCTCATACAAACGCTGAAGTACATTAGACGTCTGCTTGGCCGAAAAGCCGTAGCGCTGGTTGGCATCCCTTTGCAGCTCGGTTAAATCATAAGCCAACGGATGTGGCTCATTCTTTTCACTTTTTTTGACACTGGAAACCGTGCCTTTGACGCCTTCCAATTTGCGGCGCAAAGCCTCTGCTTGAGTACGGTCAAACATGCGTGAGTCGCCATTTTCCGCACGCCAAGTTGCCTGAAAATCACCAAAGTCTGCCGTCAATGTATCATATTCCTGAGAACGAAACTGAGTAATCTCCTTCTCACGTTCCATAATCATCCCCAGCGTCGGTGTCTGTACTCTTCCCGCCGAAAGCTGAGCGTTATAGCGACACGTCAATGCGCGGGTCACATTCAGACCAATCATCCAGTCTGCTTCAGCCCGACAACGAGCCGATTCGTATAAACGATCAAACTGCTGCCCAGGCAACAGCTTCGCGAAGCCTTCCTTAATCGCCTTGTCCGTCTGCGATGAAATCCACAAACGGCGAAAAGGCTTTTTCCAGTTCGCCATTTGTATAATCCAACGTGCCAACAGTTCCCCCTCACGGGCAGCATCCGTTGCCACAATAAGTTCTCCAATGTCCTGCCGCTTCATGAGCTGCTGTACAGCCTTGAACTGATGATTGCTTTCACGTAGCACCTTCAGCTTGGTACTCTTCGGAAGGATCGGCAGGTCCTCCAAATTCCAGGTTGCATACTTGGAATCATAATCCTCCGGCTCTGCCAGTCCAACCAAATGTCCTAACGCCCACGTCACAACATACTTGGGCCCCTCTATATAGCTTTTATGCTTCTCGCGGCTTCCCATCACACGTGCAATCTCTCTGGCTACGGATGGTTTTTCTGCTAATACTAATACCTTCATGTTACGCCCCTTTCTCTTATATTGTTAATTATACCATCCGGACAGCTTACAAATCAGGCACGCTCCATTTTAACAGCAGACCTGCATAAGTCAGGCCCCCTCCGAACCCATATAACAATACCCGCTGTCCATACCGTAAACGCCCATCATCCAAACCGCACTGTAAAGCTAAAGGAATAGATGCCGCCGATGTATTGCCATAAAACTCTACACTTGTCAGCGTCTTTTCCAAAGGTATTGCCCCTCGTTCACATATGGATTCGATCATTCTCAGATTGGCGCTATGCGGTACAAACCAGTCAAGGTCCTCATTCTTCATTCCAGCCTGCTCCAATAACCGTTCTACTCCCGCTGGGACAGAGCGAACAGCCCATTTATAAACCTCACGTCCATTTTGAACAAGAAATCCATTAGCTTGCAGCTTTTCTCCATCTAAATAATCAGATAAACCTGCCCGATAGAGATGAACTCCCCCTTGCCCATAAGTTCCGATATCTGCGGTCAAAAAAGATCCTTCATCCTCGTCATATTCAACAAGAGCAGCCCCTGCTCCGTCTCCAAAAAGTACACAAGTCGTCCGGTCCGTGTAATCCGTAATTTTGGACAACGTTTCCGCTCCCACCACTAAAACCTTACGGTGCAGACCACCCGTAATAAGGCCGTTAGCCAGGTGAAGTCCATAGGTGAATCCTGCACATGCTGCACTTACATCCATTGCTCCCGTATCCGAAATATTAAAATGGGCCTGAATTCGTGAAGCTGTACTTGGAAAGTAGTAATCAGGCGTACTAGTCGCTACAATGATCATATCAACTTCGTTTATATTTACGTCATAGAGCTTAATCATACGTGTAACAGCTTGAATGCATAGATCAGATACATATTGGTCTTCAGCCGCAATTCGCCGTTCACGCATACCCGTTCGTTGTACTATCCACTCGTCACTAGTATCCACAAGCTTCTCCAAGTCGGCATTCGTCAAAATCCGTTCAGGTACATAAGTACCCAGGGCCGTAAGCTTTGCTTTAGAATTCAACAATCTGACCACTCTCCTTTATAATCCTTGTTTCCATTATAACACCTGATACTAATACCTGATACTAATTTATTTCAAAATAGCTTCAATTGTTATGAGTTAGTCTCAATTTGTACCTTTCCTTTAAGTTAAATATAAGTGTCTTACATTTTCAACGCAAAAAAGAACCACAATCTCAAGGAGATCATGGTCCT
>NZ_ASRY01000167.1 GCF_000520815.1 Paenibacillus maysiensis
TTGTCAGGTTATGATCTTAATTGCGTCTTATATAGAGTATTTCTTCCTTTCTTTTAGTCCTTATTTCTCCTGCCCAAACTTATTCAGTCGATCCAGTAGTCCAACTCCCCCCTAAAACTATAGAAGAGGAAAGCACCACACAGTTCAATATTGCTTTGTAGTTTGAATACACGCCCTAATCGGTTCCATTTGTCGTAGGTTTGAATTTGTTCATTAAGCTCACCATCACGCTGAGTGACTTGACAAAGATCATCAGTTGTAACTTTCCTATTGAGATATAAAGAAACCACATGCAAGGGCTTCACATGTGGTTAATATTAGAACCCTTCAAACTTTCTTATAGCCTCTCTACAATTCCAAATACGAGCCACCACTTAATAGATTCATCGTCTGCTCGTAAAGCCTCACCAGTAAATTTCCTTTCGCTTCCTCATCTGTAATATAGTTATCGAATATCATATTCACTCTCGTAAAAAAGAAAAATAAATCAAAAGCTAGATCCTTAGAAATTACTTCTTGATCTTTTGAAAGCTTAGTCAACTGCTCCATACAATCCAACAACTCATTGAACTCTTTTTGTAAAATAACCCCTCTCGCTTTCATCTGAGGAAGTACAATCATCATCAATTTTTTTATTCGATCTTCTAATTCAATTTGATTCATCGTCAATCCCTACCTATTCAGTGGTTTTAGATGTATTCTCTCCACGTATGATAAATATCGAACAGGGCGTTAGAATTACGTTGTCCCTTTACAACTGAGAACATTTTATTCGTTACAATCATGTAGCTTCATGCTTTGCTATCTTAATTCGAAACTAAATTCACTGTAACACCACCTGATACCAAGATCGTTAAAAGATCCATAAAATATTGCTGTGGTGAAAATCCATAACATCTCTCTTCTTTATCCCACTCTTCCTCGAATCTTTCCAAGAAAAAATGTGCGTTTTTCCAATGGATCGTGAACGGTCCTACTGTCCCAAAATCTCCACAGAGACAGTCCGATATACTGTCCAAGCTAAATCCATAGTACCCTCCGGGTCCATTAATCGCTTCACCAAGTGCTATAAAAAATGTTGTGAAATCCAATATGTATTCCCCGTCTAAAGTGTAGACTTCTCCTCGTTTATCCAGTCTGGCAAAATGATTAGATGCAGAATGTATTCTAGTCACGTTTAGCCACCCGGACCGTTCTTCTTTAGAAAAGCCTTGCCATATATTATTTTCAAGCAACTGAGCACCCTTTAAAAACTCCCATAATCTTAATTCCACAGGGGAGGGCTTCGTTTCAAGTATACCTGTTAGCTCCAGATTGAAGTTTCCTTTATTGTAATTTAGTTTATCAATTATGTAGGATTCAGGTAGGTGATAATAATAGCTTCCAATCACTTTTTCTTCATCATTTAAAATAGCAATGTACAAGTTGTATACAGATTGTTTTGTCTTTGTTATGTTTCCTATGAAATCCTCATTAAATACAAATTGTTCAAAAATCACCTTTTCATACGTTTCAACGATGAGTTCACCCGTTAAGCCAACCACATCTCTACAATAGCCAACTGTAAGTCCACTTTCGGCGTCAATGACAGCAAATCTATATTTCATATCACACCTCTTTTTGTATAAATTCCCTTAAAATAAAAGTGGATTATACCTTGGAGTTAATCCATAAACAATTCCCCTAAAACAGCCATTATTCGCATATATAACTGTGGTAATAAATCACCCGGTTCTTCACCTTCTTTTACGTAGACTAGTTCTGTTTCCACAGTGGTATACAAACGAAATAGTTTATATGCGAGACTCTTA
This sequence comes from Paenibacillus maysiensis, assembly GCF_000520815.1. GTDB lineage: Bacteria > Bacillota > Bacilli > Paenibacillales > Paenibacillaceae > Paenibacillus > Paenibacillus maysiensis. The sequence continues at coordinate 1,812 of NZ_ASRY01000167.1, forward strand.
GAGATGACCTGCTTGCCTTTTAAAATCTCACTCAACTGATCAAGGCAATTTAATATTTTATTAAATTCATGATGTAATATTATATTTTTCACTTTCAAAGCAGGAATTACTGTCAAAATAAGATTAGATACTTTATTTTCCAATTCATCTTCTATCATGAGTAAACCTCACAATCGTAAATTCAAATATAAAACACAAAACAACGAAAAGAGCACATAAAAGTGCCTGCGATTCTCTTGTCGTTTCTATAAACATGATAATCAATTAATTTGAAGCCAATAAGGATAAAAGTCCTCTACACTTTTTATTTTTTTTAGATCTTCTGCAGGTATTGCAAAATGAATTTTTCCCTTCTCGGACTTAAATGTTAATGAAGCATCGTACCTTTTTTTAACAATCCACCGCTTTATTTCTAACATTTCTTGAAGATACTGAGTGGTTGAGAAGTCACATTTAATATAAATTGAAGCTTCTGAGGAGAGTTTCTGACTAACCATAGAATAGCTTGGAACCTTGTCATGGTATGTTTTACTATCCTCCCTCACCCATAATAGTCTTCATCCACCAAAAAAGAAATTCCTGAGCCAGAGATCACATTAGCTATAAATTTATCATTCTTAAAATCATAATCTACTGAGTCAATTTTCCAGTTCATAGTGTACATTTTATGTAGGTAGTCAGCAACGTTACTCCGAAATTGGACTCTTTCTATCGGACTTCCTGTTGTAATTGATATAACTGCATATGCAATTACAATAATCAGTATTAACCAAAACCCTTTTTTCAGCACTCTATTAACCCCTCCTGTTAAAAATACATTGTTGGCAATCTGAGTAGAAGCAATGATTCTACTCAGATTGCCAATTTATTTAGTAATATATTTCTTACTTATGTTGAGAACACCGTTTAAAGATCAATGTCCCCTGGTAAATCTGTTCTTCCTAACAATATATTAATTCGATACATATTAAATTGAGCAAAGTTTATTTTACTATTTAACCAACCCATGCGTGAGTATGAATCATAGGAATCATGCAATTGTTTATTATAATCACTTATTGTAAAAGCATCGTTATAAAAAGTACTTTTAAATTCTTCGGCAGCATTATTTGGAATTTGGTCTCCAGTTATCTCATCACTCCGAATACCATCAAAAAATCTGGATGCACTAGTTCCATTATACAACTTACCTAATGAAAGTATTTGTACTGTCATATCAAGACAACTTGAGCCTATAAATGCATAATCTTTGTTCTTACCCCCAGGTAGATGAGCGTCGGCCAAATCCATAGCTTTCTTTGAACTTTCATTAAAATCCCCTTTTATATATGTCGATTTTGTATAACCTGATTTATTAAACCCTGCTAAAATCCCCTTGTCTCGTCCCCATTTATTTAAATTATTCAAACTTTTTAAGGCTTTAGGATCTTTGATTTGCTCATATTGTACATTTTTATCTCCCCAATAAAAATAAGACCAAATTTTATTTTTATCTTGAATTAATGCCGAAGTATGCCCAAATCCAAAAGCGAGATCAGGATTCGTAATAATAATAGCATCATGTCCGTTTGGATCATTATAAATTAATGGATTATTCTTCACATACGTATACAAGTTCAAACTCAATGTATCATTAATTTCGCCTTCATACGTATCCTCATTGATAAATCTTCCACTATCAGGATCATACCATCTGGCACGCAAATATTGCAGTTCCGTCGTATCATCCCACAATTCGCCCGAATAGCGGAATGGATTGTGGACTTTTTCTTCCTTGACCTCTTCATTGCCCCAAATGTCATATTGATATTGATTCAGCAAGGCTCCGGAGGAATCCCTGATTTCGATAATATCTCCATGACCATTGTAGACGGGATAGGCTTCCGTTTGATCTGCATATGCTATAGCCTCTAATTTTAGACCCCGAATATAATTGGCTTTTAAAACAGGTTTTCCATTTTCAATCGTAGCTTCTGCTATAATTTGCGCACTGTTTCCATCGTAGTAGTATCGGGTATGAACGCCATCCTGTATACGGTCTGTCAGTAATCCATCCCCGTTGTATTGGTACCTTACGAGCTTTCCGTCAATCTTGACTCGAGTCAATCGATTCTGATCGTCGAAGCTGTTCTCCCTCGGCTTCGTATGAGGAGCTCTCTCCGTTTCCATCGTAAGACGAATCCCTATGGCATCATACGAATATGCATCCTGATTTTCGGTAGAGGTAGCAATCCGATTCAGCTTATCATACGTAAAGGAATCCTCTACACCATTTTGAGAAAGCTCCATTTCGGAATAGAAAGAGACCACATGCAAATATTTCACATGTGGTCTTTACAGAGTATTTTACCTATAGAACTTCTAATTATTCGCAAAAAACTATCACGAAAAAAATCAGTTAAAAATACGCAGAGAATCTAACAAAAAGGTGCGATTATTTTCATTTTTCACATCAGCTATCTTATCTTTTATCAATTGTTTACATATTTCCTTTTGAGTACTAGAGAGGTTATTAGCCACGCCACTTATCAATTGAAAAGAATGTCTGCTGACTTCAAAGTTATCATCAAGTAAATCTGTTATTGTAATAACATGAGGAACGATATCAAAAGATTCTAAAGCATACAATAACGTTCCTCTGCTTCCTTCTGTTTTTGGGTCTTTCAGTACATTGATAAGCGGTAAAATAGCTTCTTGATTTCTTATATCAGCTAATGCAATAGCGATTGCATTTCTTAATATTGGACTATCAGTTGATCCAAGATGCTTAATTAGTATAGCTGTAAATTCATTATCTCTCTTTTCGCCCACTTCTTCTATCATCTTCACTGCTTCTAATAAATCCCCATTATTTATAACATTTTCTAAAAGTAATTTATTCATTTCGTCTCCACCTTATTTTACATTTGACTTACCACTCGACGTCCAGTATTCATATATTGCTTTAGCTTCTGCACTATCTTCAATATCATTGCCACCATATTCTTTCTTGCCCGATATCTGTGCCACTATTTTTAAATTTCTTTATCATTATAACCATACCAATTATCACGGGTTGCCTTTGCTCCCCCCTAAATTCTTTTCCCCTTTTTAGCAAATAGCTGTAAATCCATCTTAAGCATATAAGTCGTAGTTTGCTCTACACTTTTTTTACCCAGCGTCTTAACTGCAAGAGAGGCTCAAAATAATAAATTCCTTTTTTAAACATAATATATATCCCGTTTATAGGCATCATTATTTAATACATATCATTCATTGATTCTAAATAAACAAAATGTTATATTGTCTATAAAATAATCATCATTTAATCGAGGTGTTTGTTAAAATGGATCATTCCGAACTATTCTGGAATGCTGGAATTGAGGAACTGAAGCGTGGATATATCCGTCAGGGGGAGCAGGTGGTTTGTCTGCTGGACGGACAGCGCTACGAACAAGGAATCATATATCAGGATCAAGGGGGATTTTATGACGCGGAGCGGTATATGCGTCTTTATATTGAGCGGACGTACGGTTCGGTCTTTGACTATTTGATCGGCCTGGACAAAAAGCTGACCGGACTGACGGATCATCAGAATCGATTGCTCCAGTTATTTTATCAAGGCATGGGCGATGCGGATATTCAAAAGGAGACCGGAATCGGCAGCGCATCCACCATACGCAATCATCGCTTTGGTCTAAAAGAAAAGGAACGGCAGGCCAAGGTATTTCTCACCTTGATGGAGCTGTTAAAGGAAAAAGACCGCCACGCTCCCGCTATCGTCGAGGTGCCGGTAAGAGCACGGATGGTGGATGAACGCTACAACATTACCGAAGATGAAAGGCAAAAGGTACTGGCAAAGTATTTTCCAGATGGTACACGGGGTCGCCTGAAAACCTTCAAAATGCAGGAAAAGCATAAGTTGATTGTACTACGTGAAATTGTGGGACGTTTTGAGAAAGGACAGACGTATCATGAGAAGGATATCAATGCCATTTTGCAGGAAGTGTATGACGATTATGTCACGGTACGAAGATATATGATTGAATATAGTCTACTGGATCGCAAACCGGATGGCAGTGAATATTGGTTGAAGGAATCTTGAAGCACGATATTTGTAAATTAGGAGGACTCAAAATGAATCGAAGAAAAGAACTGGTGCAGCAGTATATGGAGATCAAGACAGAAGCCGGAATCTACTGCATTCGCAATTCACACAACGGGAAAATTTTTGTTGCTAGCACACCAAATCTAAAATCACTAAACGGTCGTCGGTTTGAGTTACAAATGGGAGCTTGTCAGAACAAGCAATTGCAACAGGAATGGAATGAGTATGGCGAAGATGCGTTTGAGTTTGAGGTGCTGGAACTTTTGAAGAAAAAAGATTCGGAATTCTTCGATGTCAAAGATGCGCTGTCCAAGCTGGAGCAGACCTGGCTTGATCGGCTCCAGCCTTACGGAGAAAAGGGATATTTGTAAAATTACCGATCCGCACGATATTCTTCTCGAAGGATGGCAAAAATAACAGCGTCGACAAACTGGCCTTTTTCATAAAATAGTCTCTCAAGTGGCCCTCTTCGGTAAAACCACTTTTGAGCAGCAATCGTCTGGAGCCTTCGTTATCTGGATCAATGAAGGCTTCGATACGGTGAACCTGCGGCAAATGAAATCCATAATGAATCACTGTCTTCATCGCCTCTGCCATCAGGCCCTGTCGCCAGTATTCGGGTGCCAGCACTGGAAATATTTCCTTTGTCATCATTTATCTCCTTCCTCATATATGAAGATACTAATTCATCAGCCACCAGCCGATCCCCACCAACACCCCATTGATTAAAAACAATAAAATACATGCTTTCCATTTGTTTATTCCACTTGTTTGAAAAAATCCAGTCACCGTACTACGGCACATAAACACCGTAAACAGCAAATTCCAAACAATACGCATGCCATACTTTACGTAGTATAGGGCAGGACTTAGATGTACGCCCCCCAACATTGGAGGTACATCCGGAATAAACAGGATCGCACACGTATAACGCATCGTTTCATATGTAAAATAAAATACAGCCAGGCACCAGGCCCACTTCTTGCCAAATAACATACCGACACCAGCAGTTGCCCCCGACAAACCGAGCAAAGCGATGAACCCTTGAAACATCCCCCTGCAAATCCCCACCAGCGTAGAAGCCTCATTCAATGCATTAAGCGTCAACAGTTGTGTCACCAGCAGAAGAGCTCCATTAAAAATCAGTAAAATGGCTGCAATACTTACACCTAAAGGCCGTTCAGGAACTACGTTCGTTACATAATCTTCTACTTCTTTTTTCGTGTACAGATCTGACACTTCTTCTACACTCCTAACCCAATCATATACACCCATTTTCGGACGGGTACAATAACAGTTTGTTTTCGCCTCCTTCAGATATATCGGCTTTTAGGAAAATATGGTTTAGATCGTTAACAGAATCCCAAATAGAGTAATATCTAACCTTATACTACCATTCCAAGATAAGCTCTGACAAATAAAAGGATTAAAGTCCTACCTTCCTCCTTGGTCATTCTTCAAGCGATCATAGCTGAGTTGCCAAACATTTGGGCACACCCCATAATATGAATTGGGCATGCCCAAATTTAAAATAATGGAGGACATTATTATGACTGTAACCGCCGGGACAATGGGAATGGTGGTATTCGGATGGTCATTTTACGAATGGATTATTTTTCGTAGCCAGTTTTCATATAGATGTGGACGCACAAGGAGTGAATAAGCCATTGAAAGCTTTGTAGACCCTGAATCCAATCATGGCTTTGGGGACGAGCAGAAGTGGATGGCATTACGGTTGTCGCTTTTTCGGTACGTTTTCGCCAAGACATGGGCGGTATCGAAACTCCATTATTGTATCTCGCCAGAGGTGAAGAAGTCTTATTGGATGCTATTAATGAGGAATTGACTTGTCTGGAAGGCAAAAAAATCCCGCATCCCGACACAGGCAAACCGATTAGCAGTGACTGTATTTATCTGTATGAGCAAGACGGCCCAGGCGGCGGTGCGGTTTGATGGTCAACAGAACATCGTTGCTTCTTTTCCGTTTACGAATTCATCAGAGCAATGGGAAACCTTTTATGCCCGCTTTGGCGCGATCACTTCTGTCGATCTGCATATAGATGGCAAGCATATCACCGCAAAAGGTACGGGAAGCCTGGATATAGATGCACAAAATGTGCTCATCTTCAGTGACAAATGGATAAAGGCATGGACCGTAAGTGCGTATTTCTCCAAGGGTCAAGCTCTTTGCTCAGTACGTTATTCAGCAATTCGTGTATATTTCCGATTAAGCCCATATATAGATGCAGCAAAATATCTTCTTTTTTCTTAAAATAATAGTACAGATGGCCTCGTCCAATCTGCGCCGCTTCTGCAATTTGCCGAATGGTGGTGATGCTGTAGCCTTGGGACATGAATAATTCAGTTCCTTTTCTTTAAAATGGGTTCAATCCAAAAGCTCTTGCAGCGCCTGTTTATACTTTGCTATTCGTGCTGTATCCTTCTCCGTGGGATGAAGGATGCGTTCCAGATTCATATTTTCCTGAATATCCGCTATTTTCACCGCTCTGGACAATGGATTATTTTTGGCTCGCCGTATAAAATCGCTGTATTCCTCTCCCTCGTTCCGAGTGAGCCCTTCCACCGCTTCAATGATGTGGTTGCCAAAGCCCGCTTCTTTCAGTTGATCCGCTGTGACCTCTGTATCCTCCAGCACATCATGCAGCACGGCAACTATTTTTTCATCCATACGCTCTACACGGTTCATGACCTGAAGCGGGTGGAAAATATAAGGCTGACCGCCCTTGTCCGTCTGTCCCTGGTGAGCCTGTGCGGCAATTGCAATCGCTGTTTCGATGTTCATTGTGCGCCCCTCCATACTCTGCTTTTACCTTGAATCACCCTTTAGCTATTAAGAATTAGCACTTACGAACGTAATCGTGTTATTTTCGTGGCTTCATAACCTTTAGATGACTGGATATGTTCTACTTGATAACCGGTTCGGATATCCAAAAGCTTTTCCATAAAAGGAAGGCACGGACTGTAAATAAAGCTTCCTCCAGGTCGGATTGCCCTAAGGAATTCCATATATTTGCGGGCGTATTCGTGAATATTGCCGTCCGCTTTCAGATGATGATGTATAAAATGATTGGAGAACGCCATATGAGAGATAATCGTTCCCCATGCGCCTTCCTCGAAGGTTGTCTCCAGCCAATCGCCCTGAGTCACACCTGTTCCCTTTTCAGCCAACCGATCTGTCCCATAAGCCTCAAAGCCAAGAGAACGCAAATAGCCTACCAGCCGTGCTTTTGATCCGCAGCCCACATCAAGAACAGGCTCCTGCAAGCGGGCATTGTCCAATCCTAGCAGCTTTGCCTGCAATTCAGGCGTATATTCCTCACAAGGTATCCAAAAGGTATACTCACTCTCTGCATACTTGGCAAACATCGTCCGTCCGTTGGTACGAATTAGAAAATCTCTTAAATGCCCGTAGTGCTGCTGTAGCAGTATGTTTAGTATACTCCCATTCATAGTTTGCTTTTGGAACAGCTTTTGAATCCGGGTGAAAAGTCGATCATACAATTGCGTAAGCTCATCAAGATGGTCGGAGTGAAAATGAATATACTGATTGACACTCACAAACTGGTGCAGTGTTTTTGCCGCTACGCCAGTGACAAAAGTGGTGTATTCATGCTGCCGTTTCAAGCTTTGGAGCATAAGGAGCAGTTCCGGGCTTCTCTGTATCAGCCAATACGTCATTTCCGGTGAAGGTCCCATCAGGGCGTTCCCGTCATGCATATAAAACAAACTCCGATGCTGATTATAGAGGATTTGACCATCAATGAGTCTGTTCAACTGGGCAACCGTCATTAGCGTTTCCTCCCGTGGCTCAAGTTAAATGAAGTTCTTATTTTGCCATTGAATGCTCAAACTGTTCGCACAGCCTGACGATATCCTCTACTCTCGCCAAGGAGGTAAGCCAATGCTGCGGAAGCTCCCCAAGCCCATAATAAATCCCTGCCAAGCCTCCCGTAACGGCCCCCGTTGTATCTGTATCTTCGCCCAAATGAATAGCACGCAATACGGCATCCGCATATCCGTCTGTCGTCAGCAAGCTCCACAAGCTCGCCTCCAACGTATGAACGACATATCCGCTGGAGTATATTGCACGCTCAGCCAACAGAGGAAGCTCCCCTGATAAAATCCGTTCAAAATGCCGCAGCTCAGGAGCACCCTGAAATTGCGATTGTATATAAAGGATTGTTTCCCGGTAGCTCTCGTTCAGAGCCTTGCCACGAATCAGAAGCATTGCCATATGCACATAAAATACGCAAGCGATGATAGAAATGGGATGTCTATGTGTAATGGAGGACACTCGAGTCACAGCCTGGATCAGATCCACACGATCATGGGCTGACCCATACCAGGCGAGCGGCAAAATTCTCATCAGCGAACCGTTGCCGTTACTATATTCATCATCGCCACCTGCCAGCTCCGGCTTGATCCCATCCCGGCGGATTCGATCCAGTGCTTTACGGGTCGCGATGCCGATATCAAACACTTTTCCATGCGGTGTCCAACATTCTGCATGATACCACTGCACAAATCGACGGGCGATATCCTCTGTGTCGATGCCCCTGCATGCAGTAAGGCTATCCAACAGACACAGCGTGAGCGAGGCATCATCCGACCAGGTACCCGGTGGCTGATGATGTGTGCCATAGCCCATCATATCCGTCAAGGGTTGCTCCCGCCGCGCCTCTCTGCTGCTGAATTCCACAGGCACGCCAAGCGCGTCCCCGATGCACAGACCCAAAATACCGTCCTTTACGTTACTCATGCCTGTCCTCTCCTTCTTCTGCTCAGAACGTTAAAGCCCTACCCAAGCCGGAACAGAGCCATCTTTGGGTAGGGCCAGCTTATTTTCTAAGTATACCATGCGTATGGAAATAGCGTTTTATGGTCAATGATTCGTCCGTACATAAGAGGATAAAGGGATATTCAGCTCACGGACACCCTGTGCTACCAGACGGGCTATTTGCTCCGCACCATACTCCTGAAAATGCGTATCGTCCTTCACCCCATCAGGGAACGCAGGATACACTCCCGGCTCCAGATGTAAAAATAACGGAAGTGTCCCTTCCGGACCAAGTGTATTATAGTACGCCACACTTAACCGGCTTAGATCGACCAGCGCAACACCTGTCTCGGATGCCGTTTCCTTCATGGCCTGCACGTATTCCGGAAAACTGATCCGATAGGAAGCACTTGCGGCATCATAATCCCTGCGGCTAACAGGGGTTATCAGCACAGGTGTAGCCCCGCGCTGTGTCGCTCCTTGAATGTAGGTTTTCAAATAGACTTTATAATCCGCTGGAGAAACATAACGCTCTGGGTTGTTGATTGCCGCATCATTATGACCAAACTGGATGAGCAAATAATCACCCGGTCGGATGGTCCGCAAAATATCGTCCAGTCTTCCTTGTACGAGGAAAGTCTTCGTGCTTCGTCCACCAATAGAACGGTTCACAAAAGTCGTCTCGTCTGTGAAGAACGGCGCAATCATCTGTCCCCAACCAGCCTGAGGCTTCGCAGAGGATTTATAGGTTTGGACCGTAGAATCCCCAGCAAGATATACGGAAGGATGCTCACTCTGCGTCCGAGTCTCTTTTGGCGTAATAACGAGCGCGTTAATCTTCGGATCATTTCCCGAGAAATACAATTCCAGCTGACCGTCGATGAGTGCAAGCTCAAATGTGGCCTCGACAAATTGTCCTGCTGTTTTGGCGGTAGGCTCCACCTTGACGATGGACTCGGCCTTCACCGTAATGTCTGTGCTTCCGGCTGTATCCCCGGCGATCAGGGAAAGCGTATAATCCGCAGGCGGCAAATTGACGACAAAGGATGATCCCTGAACACGAACGAAATCCGAACGAATAGCGTCATTTCCACCACGATCCTCTTCTTTCACCTTGGAAAGATCGGTAAATCCATAGCCTCGCTCAGGCGTGTATGCATCCTTGGCGGTGACCTGAGTGTAGCCCTCAGCTATGCTTCCCGGGCCAAAGTCAAAACGAAGAGGCCCCACGAGCTGCTTATCGGCCAATGCCTGCCCCGGAACAATTATGGTCGCAAACAACAAGCTGAACCCTGCGCATAATCCGATCATTTTACCGAACAACCTGTGACGCTTTCCCTTTTGTCTCAAGCGCAACCCTCACTTTTCAGGTTATTTAAATGACTCGTCATCGTCTATACGTGTAGTGCGTGTTGTGATGTCCGCCAGCCTTTGGCAGCCTTCGTCCAACGCCCAGGATACCGCAATACCCACCGTGTACCGGATCAGATCGGCGGTCAGGAACCCTTTTCCCAACACCAGCCCGCCCCATGTCGTCGCCCGGATACTGTTAATCCAGGGAGCCTGATACATCTGACTGAACTCAATGGCGAAACAAAACAGCAAACTGCCCCACAGCGCGACAGACAACCGCCGATCCACCCACAACATCCTCAGCCCAAAGTAAATCATGCACGCCCACAAGGCATCCCCAAAATGATTGGCAACGAATTCAGGCAACCGGGAGGAAAAGGCCCGACTTCCCAAGCCCAACAGGATAGCGACCAGCACAGCAGCCAGATACATAGCTCGGGCCTTCCAGCGAAATTTCGCACCCGCTTTCCGATTCGTCTTCCTGTCGCCCCCGACGCTTTTACGAGTTCTTCCCATGCTAGATCACCTGTCCTAACGCTGGAAAATCTTCGCCATGCTGCTGGAATCTCGTCGAGTATACCCTTAGGTTAGCGCTTGCAAGAGTGCTGATATTCCTGCTGATGTCATATTGTATGCACACCAGCTTGTCTGTATTTTTCGTGATCCAATTCATCATAACGAGCCTCCGCAATATCGTACAAACGTAGCTTGTAAAGCCATTTAAATCATACTGGTCTGGACCGTAGTAACTACATCTGGCACCAACCAGCAGCAATTGATCCTCCCCTGGCGGCTGCACAAAATGATAATTAAACTTCTGTCCAGAAAGCAGCAGTTCCTCCATATGATCGCCATCGAGCGTTAACACTTTGTATGTATACCCATCCGTTGTTCGGGAAGGAACAAACATCCCCTGCTCCCTTTCCGGCGCACAGTCAATCCGTAAAATATACAGGCTGTCGTCAAAGCCAATGGAGGAGGAAACGACTTCAAAACCATCTGTGTATGCACGAATATCGGCATAAAGCTGAAGTTTGTGCTTGATTGTTGTCTGCTTGCTTTTTCGGTTCATATATTGTATCCCCACTCCACTCCTGATACTAAAATTCAATACCGCGTACCTTGGCAAAAATCATTTGGTTGACCAGTGTTCTCTCTTCATCATACTCGACATTCCGCAAAATGCCCTCCAGCGTAAAACCTGCCCGTTCTGCTACCTTGGCGCTGCGTATATTTCTGGAATCACAACGAATCTCCAGCCGATTCGCCTCCAAATGCTGTATGGCAAAATTCGTAATACCATGTACAGCCTCTGTTATCATGCCTTTCCCTGTGCAAGATGTTCTAAGCCAGTACCCGATTTCAAACCTGCGTGCAGCCCAGTCGATACGGTGCAAGCCACTGCTGGCTACAAAA
>NZ_ASRY01000168.1 GCF_000520815.1 Paenibacillus maysiensis
TCGTGCAGCGCACCTGTGTCGGCATCGAGGCCGCTAGGCACATCTACCGACACAAGCGGCACGCCGCTGGCATTGGCCTCGCGAATCAGCGAGGCGTAGGGTTCGCGCGGCGGGCCTTGTGTGCCCGTGCCCAGCAGGGCATCTACGATGCCGGAGGCGCCGCGCAGGTCAAAGGCATCCCGGCCGTAGACCAGGGTCGGGATGTGCAGAGCCGCGATGGTATCGCGTTGCACCGCTGCTTCGCCGCGCAGCGAGTCCGGCGACTCAGCGTACACAACGGTGACGCGCAGGCCCGCATCCGTCAGATGACGGGCCGCCACCAGTCCGTCGCCGCCGTTGTTGCCTTTGCCTACGAGAATATACCAATGCTCCCGTGCCCGCATGGCATGTCGCCCATGGCTCCAAGGCTCCGTCTGAATAACACCACCATGTCCCGGCGTATCCCCAGGCCCTGAGTGGGCGACCCGTTCACCATAGGCTGGACCCTCATCATATCCTTGTTTGGCAGCATCCTGCCCCACTATATATCTGCGCTCCGTACCGTATGCTGAATCCACGTGGCTTTCCGAGAAGCTCTTATGGCTCCACCCACTTTCTACAGCGCAGAGCTTCAATACCTCGTCAGCTACCGCGCGCCCGGCATTTTCCATCAAGGTAAGGGCCGGGATGCCCAGCTTGTCAATCGTATACCGATCCAGTTGCCGCATTTCCTCGGCGGTCACAATATACATGCTTCTTCGCCTCCCATAGTGCCATCCCTTTTTTAATACCCGACCGTAAAACGGGAATTCACAAATTCCCCTTCCACCAGCTCATCAATCAGGGCAACTGCATAATCCTCAACCGAGATGCGGCTGTGACCCAATTCATCAACGACCACATGGTCCAAGCCAATGCGAAACTGTCCTGTACGCCGTCCCAGCTCAATGATTGCGGCAGGACTGCAATATGTCCAGTCCACATCCGCAGCACGATACAGCTCCAGTGCATCGGCATGTGCGGCTGCCAGTGGCTTGACTTCCTCTGGAA
>NZ_ASRY01000169.1 GCF_000520815.1 Paenibacillus maysiensis
TTGCTGTCCGAGGGCCGTTCCGCCATTCGCGAGGTGCCGCAGGGGCGCTGGGGGTATTCGAGCGGCTTCTATGCCGGATTGCTCGACGACATCACGCAGTATGACCCGTCGTTCTTCCATCTCTCGGAGGAAGACGCCAAAGCGATGGACCCGCAAGCCCTTCTGGTGCTGGAAGAGAGCCTCAAGCTCTTGTGCCACGCCGGCTACACCCAGCAGGAGGTCAAAGGCCGCTCGGTCGGTGTCTACCTCGGGGCGCGCAGCAAGCACTCGCCGAGCACGGCGGATCTGGGCGAGACGCGCAACCCGATTTTGGCTGTCGGACAGAACTATCTGGCGGCGAACATCTCGCAGTATTTTGACTTGCGCGGCCCGTGTGTCGTAGTGGACACCGCTTGCTCCTCCGCTCTGGTGGGGATGAACATGGCAGCGCAGGCGCTTCAGAGCGGGGAGATCGAGTCGGCGATCGTCGGCGGGGTCTCTCTGTTGACCACCGATGAGACGCACCGCATCTTTGAACAGCGCAACATCCTGAACCGAGAAGGGGCGTTCCACCTCTTTGACCGTCGAGCGGACGGCATCGTGGTCGGGGAAGGGTGTGGTTTGGTCTTGCTGAAGACGGTGGAGCAGGCTTTGAGCGATGGCGATGCGATCTACGCCGTCATCAAAGCGGTCGCCGTCAACAACAACGGACGGACCGCCGGACCTGCCACCCCGAGCCTTGAGGCACAGAAACAAGTGCTGCAGGCGGCGCTCCGAAAAGGCGGGGTATCGCCTGAAGCGGTTCGCTATATCGAAACAAACGGTTCGGGAACGGAAGTGACCGACCTCTTGGAACTGAAGACGATCCAATCGGTGTATCGCGCTTCCTCGAACCTCCCGCTGGGATTGGGGTCGATGAAACCAAACATCGGGCATCCGTTGTGCGCGGAAGGGATCGCCGGATTTATCAAAGTCGTCTTGATGCTACAGCGCCGGCAGATGGTGCCGTTCCTGTCGGGCGAAGAGGCGATGACGCATTATGATCTGCAGGCGTCGCCGTTTGAGATGGCCCGTCAACTCATGCCTTGGACGGACACGGCTCGCATGGCGGCGATCAACTGCTTTGCCGACGGCGGCACCAACGCGCACGTGATCCTCGAAGGCTGGGAAGAGTCTGAGGAGCGTTCGATCCTTCGCAAGCCGATTCCGCTTCCTGTCTTGCAGCGCCGCGATGTGAGTGGGCGCGGACAGGGCGAACGGGCAGAGAGCGCGATGAATATCTGGAAGCAAATTGGAGTTGAGGTGTAACATGGAAGATCAAATTCTAATCGGCAAGGATCATCCGGTCGTCAAGCATCACAAGGCCTACGGTCAAGAGCTGTTTCCGGGATTTGCGTACATCGATCTGCTCTATCAGCTGTTTCGAGAGCGGGGCTATGATTTCGCACGGCTGGAGCTTCTCAATCTTTCCATTTATAACCCGCTGGTCGTGGGGCAGGATCTGAACGTCCTGCTCCGCGTTCAGTGCGACGAGACGGAAGCCGGCCGCTGGCAGATTCGCGTGGAAGGGCAGGAGCAGCGCAAGGGGGTCTTGTCCCCGGAGCGCAAGTTGCACATCACGGCGGAGATGCATCTGTGCGATCCGCTGACGTTCGACGAGGTTCTTAATATCAGCCGGATTAAGCAGACGGCCGCGCGCTCGGTATCGCTTGATTCGTTTTATGCGCAGTGCCGCCACCAAGAGCTCGTGCATACCGGGTTCATGCTGGCGGACGGCGTGGTCTATGAGGGCGAGAACGGGGCGTCTTACATCGAGATCGCGCTGGGGGACGAGGCGCGCCGCAGTGCGGAGGGCTTCATGTTCCACCCGACGCTGATCGATGGCAGCGGCGTTGGCACCGGTGTCTTGTTCGACAACACGAACGAGGAGGAGCAGCGGCTGTTCCT
>NZ_ASRY01000170.1 GCF_000520815.1 Paenibacillus maysiensis
GGTCCTTGATCACCTTGTGGTCCTTGATCGCCTTGTACGCCTTGAACACCTTGTGGCCCTTGTACACCTTGAGGTCCTTGAACACCCTGAGGTCCTTGGACGCCTTGATCGGTTCCTAAAAGTTCATCAGAAACTAATCGGTGGGCAGGCACCAATTGCCCAAATGCATCTTTACCCCAAACAGAAATTTGAGTCTCATCCTCTGCTGCTCCGCTTGTGGTAAAAACGAATTCAAATGCATTGAAATTTGCAAAATAGTTCCTGGTTACAACCGCATTTGGTCCCACTGGTACTAGTTCTTGCACATATAATGTTCTGCTACCGTTTAAAATAAAACCCTCGATCAAAACAGTAGAAGAATTTACAGAATCTCGGTTATCGATTTTTACCGTGACCAGTTGGGTGGGTCTAACTCCATTAACAGGATCGTTTGCAATGGGTCCAGTTGATAATACTGCCATTAAGATACTCCCTCCTTCCTAGTAAAAGTAAGTCTTTCTTGTGAACAGTGAGATCTTTCTCAATATCCTGTTCCCTCTATTTTATGTCTCAACCATTTGATATGATTGTGGTTTTATCTCTGTAAATTTGTTGAGTTTTAAGACTCTAGTTGCTCATCCGCAACAATGCGCTGAACATCAATAATTACACCACTCCCATTTTTTCCCCAAACTGAAATATCAGTACTTTCTTCTGCAGGACCGCTTGTGGTAAAAACGAATTCATATGCGTCGAAGTTCGCTAGATAATTTCTCGTAGCAACTGCATTGGGGGCTAAAGCTATTTGTTCTAGTACATACAATGTTCGTAAACCATTTAAAATGTATCCTTGAATTAAAATAATTGAAGAATTGACTACATCGCGGTTAATTATTTTAACGGTAACCTGCTGAATAGGCCTGGCCCCACTAACAGGACTATTCTCAATAGGTCCAGTTGATAATACTGCCATTAAGTTGATCTCTCCTTTACTATTTATTAACTACAAATCCATATTGTAAAAAATGCTATATATATTGAACTAAAAAATATATTTAAGCTTATATCCACTATATTATTTTACGGTTCAATCTATATAGAACAGAATAGGGATTAATGTAGCTCCATGTATCATATTAATAATGTGTTACATATGATTGTTTGTTTACCTATTAAAATAAAAATAGATATCTATCTACTTATGGAAGCCTTTTTAAATTCCGGGGACATTAATAGGTAGTGACCGAGCATTAAGTAAGCTGATTCATCCAATTTCATTTCCAACCATAAAAGGATAAAGGCACCCTGAGAAAAAAGGTGCCTTTATCCTTATAAATCTACAACACTCTAACAGATATATTTTTTAATTTCTCAAATTGTTCCAGCCTTTGCTTCTCATCCCATAAATAATGAAATCCCCATCTATTTGCTGTATCCCCTTCTCGCAGTCCTTGTTTTAAAGCCGAGAAACGTGAATTTAGATAGTCAAATCCCAAGTATTTATAGTGTAATAATAAAATATCATTATTGGATGGCTTTATGACGTCCCCTGTAGGTGAAGCAGTATGCCTGCCAGGACTGAAATTTATTTCTTGAATCGCATTTGGATTAAATATTTGAGGCTTATCGTAGGTTTGACTTCTTACACCATTCCTTACCGTTTCATGTAATGGTTAGGGTGATAGAAATGTTCATCTGCGTCACACACAATAACCCAGTCTGCCTTCCCTCTGCTTCCTTTCCAAAATTGATTGAATTTATCTTGTGCTGATTTCACGAGAGAATTACCTTCTATTTCGAATCTATCTATAACAACTTTGGGATTTTCCCTTAACATGGATACAGAATTATCAGTTGAGCCATTATCGAAAATATAGTATTGATCCGCTATATTATCATAGTGCTTTAAAAAAAACGGGAGCATTTTTTCTTCATTCCAGCATAAAGCATATACATGTATTATCACGTGTTCTTCCCCTTTCACACTCAAAGCTTATGGATCGACTTGCTTGATAATATATGCAATTTATATTTGTAGGGTTCAAGTCGTGAAAGACGAGCTTTTCGTTAAGCAAGTATGTAAGAGATGATAAATCATATTGTAGCTATTATGGGAATCATTTTACCTCACTTGAAAATGTCGTCTTGAGTGTCAAACCTCCCCCGTTCGCCCCTGACACTCACGATATTGACTGGGTGTATACCCTGAATACTCCTTAAATTTTCGATAAAAAAAGCCCAGACTTTCGTATCCCACCTCGTATGCTAGTTCGCTAATATTCTGGTTTGTATGGCGAAGTAGCGTCTCTGCGTACAGCATACTGGAAAACACCTCAAATGGGGAGGTATGCTACGGGATGGAGCGGATAGGTTCTGGGAATTGTACGATCCCTATAATAAAGCCTTTTCACCCTACGGCAGTTATTTGATTCAACAGCTACTGTCACGCGTGGAGCTGCACCCCAACCTATTTAATTCGTAAGTATAAGCTTTAAAATATAATAAGGCCGTGCCAGAATCGGGTTGTGAGAACCTTTTTCGGCACGGCCTTACTATTTGACTAACTACTCGTCTGTTCGCATCACTTCGGCAAGCAGCTCATACGAGCGCAGGCGCGCTTGATGATCATATATATGGGATGTTGTAATTAGCTCATTGGCTCTCGTCTGGTTCATTATAAAATCAAGTTTTTGCTTAACCGTGTCAGGGCTACCGACTGCAGAATACCCTAGCATATTACCGCGAACTGCCTCTTTCTCCTGCTCACTCCAGAGCTTCTCCATGTCATCTACTGGTGGCTTTAGTTTCCCGCTCTTCCCACGTATCAAATTGAGGAATTGTTGTTCTTGTGAAGTGAAAAGCCACTGTGCTTCCTCATCAGAATCTGCAACAACCACATTGACACCGATCATCACATACGGCTTATCCAGTGCCTTCGATGGGCGGAAATTGCGATGATACAGCTCCAGAGCCTGTAACAAATGAGCCGGGGCAAAGTGGCTCGCAAACGCAAACGGCAACCCAAGCTGACCTGCCAGCTGTGCGCTGAATCCGCTTGATCCCAGCAGCCAGATCGGTATATCCAGCCCTTCTCCAGGAACCGCCCTCACACCCGGCACTCCCCCATTCAGCGCTGGATTCAGATAGGAACGCAGCTCATTTAATTGTTCCGGGAAGTCTTCTCCAGTGCTATGCAACCCTCGCCGTAACGCCCTCATGGCAGGCTGATCCGTGCCCGGAGCCCGACCAAGTCCCAGATCAATCCGTCCCGGATACAGCGACTCTAACGTTCCGAACTGCTCTGCAACCATGAGCGGAGCATGATTAGCCAGCATGATGCCGCCCGAACCTACCCTAATCTTGTTCGTATGTGCAGCTACGTGCCCGATAACCAGTGAAGTAGCCGCGCTGGCAACCGCCTGCATGTTATGATGCTCCGCCAGCCAGTACCGGTGATATCCCCATTGCTCGGCATGCTGGGCAAGAGCAACGGTATCGCGGAAGGAATCGGCAGGAGTGCCGCCTTCAATGACGGGTGCAAGGTCTAATATAGATAGTTTAACGTTCTGAATAGTCATTTTTCAATAAACCTCCCTGTAATTGTATCGCTAGTGAAATGCTATATCACTGATGAAGTAAACGCCTGTCCCATTTCCTTCACCATCACATGTAATCGGTAAAATTGCTGCTCCCTGTCGGAGCATTGTTCCCGATTCCCCTCACCACCTTAATTATTTGACTTATCAATTGATATGTCAAATATAATAATGTGTCTAGTTATGAATTGCAAATGAATTAAATTTTTATTTTTTTTTTTGAGAAATAGTTTACTTTTACGAAAATCACCTCTATCATACACTTAAATGGATAATCATTATCCACATTAGCCTGATTATAGATTTTGAATGTAAAGAGGTGATGCTGATGCATATGAAAACAGGCGTCGAACAATCTGTCTACGCCCTTCTTCTACTCACGATGCTGCCAGACAAAGCGGTTTTACCAGGAGAAGCCATCAGTCAGCAATTAGGTGCTTCGCCCACTTATTTTCATAAGCTGTTACGAAAATTGGTCAGCTCCGATTTGATTACTTCTGTACCCGGAGTCAAAGGCGGGTTTAAATTAAAGAAAAAACCTGAGGATATTCGGGTATTTGATATTTATCTTGCGATCGAAGGACAACAGACACTCTATTCTTCCAGCGGTATTTACAACGATATGCTTGAATTAAAGGATGAAGATCAGTGCTGCCTGCTGACAAATTTGATGGAAGAGGCGGAAATGTCCTGGAAGGCAGTTCTGAAAAGGGTAACCATCGCATCATTATCCGCTGACTTTTATAAAGCAGGTTATGCTTCCAAAATCACTTCTTTGGAGAACTGGATTCAGGAAAAAATGGTTTTGTAAAGAATTTGAAATAGCAGAAAGGATCATGATCATGAACGATTATTTAGTAAAAGCTCTTGCCTACAACAACCAGGTCCGGGCTTACGCCGTCAGAACAACGGAGACGGTAAGTGAAGCACAACGGCGTCATCATACCTGGCCAACAGCATCGGCTGCATTGGGACGCTCCATGACAGTCGGCGTTATGCTCGGGGCCATGCTTAAAGATGAGGATAAACTGACGATCAGGATTAACGGCGGCGGCCCTATCGGCACTATTCTTGTCGATACCAATGCCAAAGGAGAAGTTAGAGGTTATGTAAAAAATCCGCAAACCCATTTCGACCTTAATCATATAGGGAAGTTAGATGTCGCCAGAGCAGTTGGAACAGATGGAGCGCTGATTGTATCCAAGGATATCGGATTAAAGCAGCCTTTTGTTGGACAAGTCCCTCTTATATCAGGTGAGCTGGGTGAGGACTTCACCTCATATCTGGTCCAATCCGAACAAATTCCTTCTTCTGTTGGAGCCGGGGTGATTGTCAATCCTGACAACTCCATTCAGGCGGCTGGCGGATTTATTATTCAGCTAATGCCGGGTACGCAGGAGGAGGTAATCAGTTTTATTGAGAAACGCCTTGAGGCCATTCCGAGTATTTCCTCTATGGTCATGCAAGGACTGACGCCGGAGCAGATACTTGGACAGATTTTGGGAGAAGACAATATTAAAATATTGGAAACCATGCCTGTGCAATTCCATTGCCCCTGCTCAGAGGAACGAGTTTCGAATGCCATTATCAGCTTAGGTAGTGAGGAAATAGCAGATATGATCCATACCGATGGACAGGCCGAAGCACATTGCCATTTTTGCAACGAGCATTACCATCTTACCCAAAAAGATCTCGAAGGTATGCTGGAGACTGCTACTTTATAATTGCAGCAGGGGGTATCCACAACATAGGTGGATTGCTTTGCGGTGCCGGTACTAGCCCAAAAAGAGACTACTCCTTGCTAACAAAAATCTTTTAAATGAGAGCTGTTCCCAAGGTAGTTTTTGCTACTGAGGGACAGCTTTTTAATATGCTTACGGTAGGTACCAAGCCATAAAGCCTTGAACCTTTAAACTGTGAAGGAGTAAGTTTATGACAAAAGGAGCTTGTGCGGATTGTACATACTTAGGATCAGGGTATCCAAATGGATCTGACAGGTAAAAAAGCGGGACGCGGCGCCAAGGATGGATGGCAAAATCTTTATCCACACTGTACCGGACACCTGACGCGCGTGTAATGTCTACCTTTCCAGCCGGGCATTCAAAAGCTGATCGTATCCGAATTGCTGGCGCGTAAGCTCCTCCTTGCGCTGTTTTTCCAAAGCTTTCCCCCCCAGTTCCCATGCTTCCTCCGGCTTCACTACAAATACGCCATCGTCATCACCCAAAATGAGATCACCCGGATGTACGCTGATCCCAAACAGGCTAATCGGCGTATTCACCTCTCCCTCCAGTTCCAGTGTACGTGTAGTCAAGGCACTAATCCCTTTGGAAAAGACGGGAAATTGCAGTTGGTTCAAGACACCAACATCTGTGACACAACCGGAAACAATCACTCCAGCCAGTTGTTTTTTCATCGCTACATAGGCTCTAAATTCTCCCCAACAGGCTCTGGCGTCGTCACCGGACATATCGACAACCAGCACATCACCCGCTTGTGCCAATTCCAGTGCATGACGAACAGCGGTGGAGTCCAGATGGGGAAGCCTCACTGTAACTGCATTTCCCAACAAACGAATGGGACGAAACAACGGCAGCGCCCCCTGCATACATCCAAAATCCGTGAAATGCCCAAGGGTAGAAGCACTAACATGCTGATAAAGCTCCAGCAGTTCCTTCGTCACACCCTGAACCCGAGGTTGAATCCGAAACATACAAACCAGCTCCTTTCGTGATCTAACCAAAACTCACACTATACATCTAGGAATCAAAGCAGGCAGAATGGCGCTTAGGCAAAATATTCAGTTCACTGTAACCCAAACATCGTAGCTCATACTTAGCTCGTACAATGTATCTTCGGACAGGTAGGGCAATAGCTGCCCTTTTCCTTCATCTGATAAAAATAGCAGCAGGTTTTGCGAACACGTACAGCTTTCACAGCCGCAGTGGGCGCGGCGGTTACCGATGGGGTTACTGGTATGCCCACTCTCTCCGTACGGGGAGAGCCAAAATACCGAGCCAGCGGATTTTGCTGTTCACCAAACAAGTGAGCCGGAGCTTCACAGGTCAAATATTTAAAATCCTCTTCCGTCCGCAACCGATCCCCGTTATTGAGCTCCTGCCGGATACAGTTTTCATATAGCGCATAGACATAGATGGCGGTGTTTTCCCATAATACCGTCCTTGGAATGGAAGCAACAGCGGACACAGATCGCCACACCGGGGCCAAATGCTCTGCAAATACATGCCGGATGACGTGATCACGCCAAGCATGACGTTGCTCTTGGCCGCTGTCGCATTCCGTAACGAGCAGTCTGTTCAAATACAACCTTGGAAGCCAGGTATCCTTGACAAAAGCAGATTGAATCACACAATCAGCAATCTCGACTTCCAGCATCTTGTTATACACCGACATGGCATACAGAGCCGGGGACACGATCAAAAAACCGTACCGCTTCGCCAAAACAGAGGCCGTTACCTTGCGTGAAGAAAAATCATGCAATCCTGCCAGCCGATCCAGATACATGGCGCATTGAGTTGCATCCAGCAAATCGACCGCAGGTAAATCATACCGTCCGATTGGAGCCTGTTCACCACTGCTGCTTATTCGCAATTTTCCCGTCAGATACGACCATTCCGCCGGCTCAAACGAAGACCCTTTGGCGTACGGCATCCATTTTCCTCCCCTTTCCATGAGGAATAAACATCGGTGTTCCGTACAAAGGATCAGGAATGACTTGGCAGCGCAGTTGGAATACCTTTTCCACCGTCTCTGCGGTCATGATTTCTTCCGGCTTTCCCTGCGCGTAAATGCGCTTATCGTATACCGCAACCATATGGTGCGCATAGCGACAAGCCAGATTCAGATCATGCAGCACCATGACAATGGTTCTCCCTTCTCGTTCATTCAGATCAAACAGCAGGTCCAAAATCTCAATTTGATGCGTCATGTCCAAATAGGTCGTCGGCTCATCCAGTAAGATCATTTCCGTCCCCTGCGCCAAAGTCATGGAAATCCACGCACGCTGGCGCTGCCCGCCAGATAAGGAATCTACCGGACGATCCGCAAAAGCCTCCAATTGCGTCGCTTGCAGCGCGTTTTGTACCTGTACTTCATCCTCTGCCGACCACTGCTTCAGCCAGCTCTGATGTGGATATCTGCCCTGCTTGACCAACTGATACACTGTCAGTCCTTCCGGCGCTGACGGTCCCTGCGGCAAAATGGAAAGCCTTTTGGCAATTTGCTTGGAGGGTAACTGGGCAATAGCCTGACCATCCAGCAGCACCGCTCCCGCTGCAGGCTTCAATAGCCGCGCCATGGCACGCAAAATCGTCGATTTTCCACAGCCATTGCTGCCTACCAGCACCGTAATCTTTCCCTCCGGAATTTGCAGGTCCAGCTCTTGAATGACCGGGTCTGTCCCGTAGTTAATCATCAGGTCCTTCACCTCTAAACCCATGCAGCTTCCCTCCCATATTGTGATGTCATCTATTTCAATCATGTAAACATTCCAACTCTGGCTTTAATGCCGATTTCGGCGCTGGAGCAGCAAATACAGGAAAAACGGTGCACCCACCCCTGCTGTAAAAATGCCTGCGGGAATATCAATCGGATAAAAAGCCGTACGGGCCAGCAAGTCGGCGAGATACACTAGCAATCCCCCTACCAGTGCGGACACCAGCGTCAGGCTCCCCATAGAGCGGCCTACTAATCTGCGCGCAATATGCGGCGCGATTAAACCCACAAAACCAATCGCTCCCGCAACTGCTACTGCAGTTCCAGCAAGAATCACACTGAGCAGCAGCAACATCACACGATGCCGCTGCACCTCCACTCCCAAGCCGGTAGCCACATCATCCCCCAACTCCTGTGTGTTGAGGCTGCGTGAAAAATAGAGCACCAAAGGTGTGCAGATCACAACAGCGATCAGCATGGTATATACGTTATTCCACGATGCTCCATACACGCTGCCTGTCAGCCAAATATAAGCCTTGCCGGCTGTAAAGGACGAGCTCATGACCAGCATAAGCGTGGTGATCGAGCTCATGGCAGAAGCCAAACCAATCCCCACCAGCACCAGTCGGATTGGGGTTACTCCGTCCTTCCAGGCCAATATATACACAAGCAGCGATACGACCAACGCTCCAGCGACAGCCGCCACAGGCAGCCATTGAATGCTCAAAACAGCTCCCCCGTAAGCAATGAACGTAACTGCCGCTACGGATGCTCCGCCTGTAATCCCGAGGATATCCGGGGATGCCAACGGATTACGGATAATGCCCTGAAGCACCGCTCCCGCGATGCCCAGAGCCGCACCAACCAGCACACCCGTAAGCGCTCGCGGAAACCGCAGCCTGTACAAAATAAAATCATAATCGCCTGAGCCACGCCCCCATATCGCTCGAAGCACTTCCCAAGGGTGCACATACGTATCTCCCCAGCCTACACTAATCACGCCAATGATCAGTAGCGCCAAGGCCAGTCCACACATCATCCATAGTGCTTTCTTTTCCAGTTGGATATGACACCTGCCGCTCCTGCTGCGCAGCGTCACATAATGCTTCGCATTCATACCGTCTCTGCCAGTCCCATGCTTCAAATTCACGCGCTTCATTTCCACGCCACCTCTTTACGGGCAATGTAGACGAAAAAGGGAACCCCGATCAAAGCTGTAATGACGCCAATCGGAATTTCCTGCGGCGAAATCAGCACTCTGGCTGCGGTATCCGCCGACACCAATAGCAAAGCACCCAATACCGCCGAAAAAGGGGTAATCCAGCGGTAATCCGCACCAACCAAAGCACGCGCCACATGCGGAATGATTAGACCGACGAAGCCAATCGCCCCCGCAATAGCAACAGAGCATCCAGCCAGCACCACAATAATCAGGCCCATTGCGCATTTTACCCATAAGATATTTTGCCCCAAGCCCTTCGCTACATCTTCCCCGGTCACGAGCAGATTCACCGCTCTACCCATAAACATCGCCGAGATCCCAGCCACTAGCATAAAAGGAAATAAAGGCTGTAGCATCTCCAGCGAACGTCCGCTGACAGAGCCTGCCATCCAGAACAACACATTTTGCATCCCCGTTTCATTCATCACCAAAATAATTTGGATCATCGACATAAACAAAGCGTGAATGGCAGAGCCGGACAATACAATCTTGACTGGCGTCAAACCATCCCTGCCTAATGATCCGATGACGTACACCAGAACAGCCGCCAGTCCTGCGCCGATCAAGGCAAAGCCCATCAGAGACATCATGGACTCGACCGAAAACGCGACCGAAGCTATAGAGACGAAGAACAAAGCACCCGCATTGATACCGAACGTACTGGGCGAAGCCAACGGGTTGCGGGTAAGTGCCTGCATGAAAGCCCCTGCCATCGCCAAGCTCGCGCCTACAACAGCAGCAATGACCGTGCGCGGCAAACGTTCGGTATGTATCAGCACATGCTCTACATTTTGAGCATCATAATGAAATAAGGAAGAAATCATAAAATTTGGATTAATTAGCGTTCTACCCATCAGTAGGCCAAGAGATAAAGCTCCTGTCAACAAAATCAGGCATACACCAAGTCCAATCCATTTTCTTAAATTTGTCGTTAGCATCATTGCATAGCCTCACTCTTCCAACAGCCTGGTACAACATAAAAGAAGGATGAGAAATATAACCCCTCACCCCTCTGCTATATTTCCGTTGTTCTTATTGTCATGTAGGTTTATGATTTCAGATCATAAATTTTATAAAGATCATCCAGCATCCGATTCGCGCTCAGATAACCTCCAGCCAAATTCCAGTTCACCTCGTCGACCTTAAAAATGCTATTTTTCTTGTATGCATCAAGGTTTTTCCATAGAGGATGATGGGTCCAGGCTTCAACATTTTTTTCAATCGCAGCCTGATCCTTACCGGAGTTAAATACGAACAATGTATCTGCATTCATATCGGGTATGCTTTCCTTGCTGTTGACTTTGATTCCCCACTTGTCTCCTTCTTGAGCAGGAGGGCGGGTAAAGCCCAGCTCCTTCAGAATTTTCCCGGCATAGCCCATATAATAAATACGTGCATGGTCCGCGCGGAAATTAACAATGGAGGCCTTGATCGGCAGACGGTCACCCATTTTCGTCCTGAAATCCGCTACACGCCGATCCCAATCCGCCAGCAATTGTGTTCCTTTGTCCTCCTGATTCAGCACTTGTCCGATCAGTTTTACGGTTTCCTTCCACTCATATACTTCATTGACGGCCACAGTAGGAGCAATTTCCGATAATTGCTGGTACGTCGCCTCGTTACGGAATCGGGTTGCAATGATGACATCCGGTTTCAGGTTATAAATCTCCTCCAGGCTCGGCTGTGTTTCCAACCCGACCGTGGGAATCCCTGCGAGATCCTTTTTTAAATAGTCATACACGGGCTCCGTTCCATGGGACTCCACAATCCCCACAGGCTTTATACCATAAGCGATCATAACATCGTTGGCTCCGTTATACAGCGTTACGACCCGCTTGGGCGTCCCCTTAATCTCGGTTTTCCCCAACGCATGCTCAATGGTACGCACCGAATCGGTTGAAGCTGGCCCCTGTGTATCCGTCGTTCCTTTATCTGTTCCAGTCGCTCCACCGGAATTCGCACTCTTACCCGCGCCTCCAGCTCCGCAGCCTGATAAAAGCAGCAATACAACCATGAGCGCAATCCATATACTCCCTTTGCCTGATGCTCGAAACATTTCTCTATTCCCCCTATTTAGATCGCCAATGATGATATTGATTCTCATTATTAATTATAGGGAGGGGGGATATGATGAACATGGACGTTAGCGTCCTTTATTTGGACGAATCAGACAATAACAACGTTACCGTTTTGTCCAATAACAGGTCGTGAGACAACGAAGTATAGCATGTATACAGATGTCGGCTATCGCACATATGGTGGACTGCTCCGCTTTGCACCGCCTTTAGTTTCTGCCATTCAGGAGAGCGCCACAGTGCCAGACATTCTTGCTGAATCGTTTGTTCTTCACAGGCATTTCCATAATGGCGGAAACACGTCAGTATGATGCGATCCGCATCATATTCAGCCAGATCGTCCACCGTCACCTCACGGTAATGGGCAATAGCCTCCACTCCCGCAGGCATAGCCAGCTTTAAATCCCCGTATAGCACCGTTCCCACATTCCGCTGTCCATACACACACATTTTCTGGTTCCCCACTCCCACGATTAGCACATTCTCCCCGCCGAGCTTTTGCCTGAGCTTTCGGGAAATCGTTTCCGCTTTCGTTTCATATCGCTCCAGCCATTCCACCGCTTCCGTATCCTTGCCGACGATCCGGGCGATTGACTGAAAATGAGTACGCCAGTTTTGGAAAAAGGGTACGGTGACGGTGGGCGCAATCTGCTCGTACATTTTTTCTTTTTTCGACTTCCCAAAATCTCTGAACTCACAGGTTAAAATCAGATCCGGTCGGGCTGACATCAGCCTCTCCAGATCGGGCTGTACCTCACCCACCGAAATGGTATTGCGAAAGCCTTCGGTGACAGGATAAGCCTTGTTGATGACCGCTGCATACGGCTCAATGCCCAATGCAACCAAATGTCCGGTTAACAGATGCTTGAGCGAAGCGATTTTATCCGAATACCGGATTGTATTCACATAAGCTGAGGGAGAGCGTCCAGTCGCGGCTTTAAACTTGCGGCTAAAATAGAACTCATCGCTAAATCCGGCACCGTGAGCAATAGAACGAAAGGAATCACGAGTGAGCACCAATGCCTGCTTCGCATGATTGATACGAATGTCCGTCAAATATTCCATCGGGCTTTTGCCGATCAATTTTTTGAACATACGCGAATAATAATCAGGGCTCATTCCTGCCAGCTCTGCCAGCTTATCCCGCGTAATATCCGAAGCATAGTGCTGTTCCATATTATGGAGGGTCAGAGTCACCGCCTGCTGCACATCGGGCTTCTGATCACGGCTGGTATGCTGAAACAAGGACATCAGCATTTCCTGAAATACAATGTTGGCCTTCATTTGGTCCCACACGCCATTACAATGATGCTTCCTCTTGATCTCTTCGACCATATCCATCACAAAGCGAAAGTGGGAAATGATCCATTCATGCGGTCCAAGCGCTGGTGCGGGTATGTAACGGTCCGGCTCCCCAGACGGCTGTAATGCAAGAAAACGGATGATGTAATAATCCGCCGGAGCGCCGGACAGCATACGGAGCTTCATGACTGCGCCGGGGGCGAGCATAAAGCCCTTTTGACGGTAAAGAGGATACGTCATTCCATCAATCGCTATATCCCCTTCGCCTTCGTTGAACAATAATAAGGTATGAAAAGACGTTTCTTGCCGGGAGGAAGAGCGACCAGAGCACACATGCTGAATATCTTGCAGTTTATAAAGAAATGAAGTAAAAGATTGGTCTTGAGTATTCATTGCTCCCAGCCTTTCTATATATCGAGAATTATTCTCATTTATGTGAGAACTCATTTCATTATATATAGACTAGGTCGGATTTGGCAAAATGGAATTGCGCTAAAGCTTATAAATGATGAAACGGGTTCTGTATACGGCTTTGACCGGATGGCATGCTGCCGGGTACGCCGGACTGCTCCAGCAAAGGTTTAACCAGCAGCTTGAGCGGCCAGTCCGGCTTTTCAAATAAAATATGCTCGATTTCCTGACGAACGGCAGCCTTGAAAGGTACGTGGTGAATCGCTTCTTCCAATTGATTCTTTAGTACGGACCACAAAGTGGACTCGTCTATACCATGAACATCGGAAAGAGTATCTATAATGGCGTACAGGTTGACTTGAATACCAAGGGTTTGCAGGTAGAATAACAATTTCTTCGGTGTTTCATTATATAGGCTGTTGGAATAGCCGGGCCGGATTTGGTATTTAGGATCGGCAATCCCCTGCTCTGTCAGCCAGGGCAGATGCAGACGCACCGAGTCATGGTCACGCAGCAAAATGTGCTCGATCTTGCCGTTTTTCCAAACCAGCACACAGTTTTGTCCATGGATTTCAGGCATGAGACCGATCCGATACAAGCGCAGCATGATTTCAAAAAATGTCGAGCATACTTCACCGAACAGTTGTTTTACCGATTCTGCCGTGTCCGGAAGTCCACGCTCAGCGGCCCATTCCCGGAAAAAATGATGCTGGCCTGCGGCCAACGCAGACATGGGGATAAGACGAACGGCCGGATCATGGATCAATTCGTGCGGATAAATACGCGCCATCGCTGCCAGGTGCCGGGGTGGATCATCATACAGGCTGCCATTTTCCGGCATATAGGCCCACCAGGAGCCTTCATCGCATAAAAATAAGCGTTCCTGAAGCTGCGGGTCACGTGTCTTGGCTTGCTGCAACATGGCTTGTCCACGATCCCCGTTGATCAGCTTCACCGCAGGGAGATAGCGGGATGCCCCCAGCGAAAATACGCCCAACGGGAGCTTGACATAATTCTGTCCGCCATCCTTGGGAGACAAAGAGCGTACAGATGAGGTTGCCTGAAAAGCTCCAGCCTTCACTTCCAGCGGAATCCATACTTTGTCCGCCTGCTCGGCATGCAAATGTTGTGGGAGCATATATGTGAGCTGCCACGGATGCACGGGGATTGCAATATAATCCGCAGCTAGCCCGCGTTCCTGCATTTCTTGCTCTACTAGCTCACGCTCGGAGCTGGACAGAAGAAGGTCGTCCGGCTGCTGCCCATCGAATGGGCGCTGTGTGTCCGATGCGACTGTCGCTGCTACTGTTTCTGTTTCTGTGTCCGTAAAATGAGGACCTTGTGCGATTCCCACTCCGGTCATCACCGCATCCTTTCGGAGCGCTACCCAGCTCATCGTGATGTCTTGCCCAAATTCAGCGATATATTTGCGATAGTCCTCATAGTTCAAGCCCGTTTTGGCCTTGGATGCGGGGTGGAATGGACGATCACGCAACGAAGAATACTGCTCCAATCGTTGAAAAGCCTCCGAGGGCGATTTTTCCAGTATATTTTCATACGTCAGTCCGCTATCCAGCGACCATGTAGTCTGCTCAACCGTTTGCTCCAACAACTGGACAAACCTTCCCACTCCCTCCTGTTGGCGGTATTCTTCATCCAGGCATCTCTCAATCACACGCTGCATCAGCGTTACGGGGTGAAGAAATTCTGCACCAAATCCACCATCCTCTGACAGCCGCCGAATTTCATACACTCCACCTGCTCGCAGATAACGATAGGGTTGAACCACCGCAGCTTGTACAGGAAAAACGAGACTGTGCTGCTGCTCCCGATCCACCCACCAGCGGTAAAGACTGACCGAACAACCGTTGGGAGGTGCTTCTCCCTTTGGATTCGCAATAGCTTCAGGATCGGCAAAAGCAAATAGCTCGCCTAATTCGGGATGGGCAGCAGCATAGTAGCTTTGCCATTGCGGAATAGACAACAGTTCAACATCGGCATGCTCCCAAAATCCTTCCGCCAGCAAGGTATTGATAAGATCCTGCATGACATGGTTTTCAGCCTGCTTTTTCTTCTGCAAAAGTGTGGTCTCTGTAGTCTCTGTAGTCTCTGTGGTCTCTATCGTCTCTATATCCTCCGCGCCCGTTACACGATTCATATAGTAAAAGTGTGGATGTGGATGGCTGAGAAAATCATGATGGGAAATCGTCCAGCCATAGGCTCCCGCAATGTGGAACAGCAGAACATCCCCAATCCGCAAATGCTCTACATACACTTCATGCGCCAGCACATCCTTGGGCGTACAAAGCTCACCCGCGATGGTCACCGCTGTTTGTCGCCGCTCTGTTCGCGGAAAAGGATACTGCCAATCGTCAACAGCAATCACCTCAAAAGGCTGGTTGTGCTGCCATGACACTGGCAATCGAAAATGATGCGTTCCCCCGCGAATAATGGCGTAATGCTGGTCATGATTTGTTTTGAGGTCGATCACTTCTGCCGCATAATACCCACAGTGCGCTACCATATAGCGCCCGGACTCAAAAATGAGCTGGATGCCGGGCATGCGGTATTCCTCCCACACTTGATGCAATTCCTCCATAAAATCATCCCATTCGAACCTGCGCGCCAGATCGGTATACGAAATGCCGAAGCCGCCGCCCGCATTCAGGTAGCGGATAGATAGCTCATGCTCCTGAATCCAGTCCTGCACACACTGCAAATACGTAGCGACCATTCGGGCATGCAGCCGGGCATCCAGATTGTTGGACA
Source organism: Paenibacillus maysiensis (assembly GCF_000520815.1). Classification (GTDB taxonomy): domain Bacteria; phylum Bacillota; class Bacilli; order Paenibacillales; family Paenibacillaceae; genus Paenibacillus; species Paenibacillus maysiensis. The sequence continues at coordinate 15,810 of NZ_ASRY01000170.1, forward strand.
GAGAGTGCATATGGAAGCCCTCCAACTGTACATACGACAGACCTTGGGCCAGTCGGATCGCTTCCGGCACCTGAATTTCGTCGATACCAAACTGAGTGGGCCGACCGGACATCGTGATGCTCGCCTCTGGCAAGGTACGCCGCAAATTAATACGCAGCAAAATAGATACACGCTGCTGTCTGCGCTCCGCGATCCAGCCGATACGCTGCAACTCATGCAGACTTTCGGCATGAATCAGCATCACCTTTCGCTCTAACGCTTCCTCAATTTCGGCGTCCTTTTTTCCTGGACCTCCAAAAATAATCGGCACGTCGGCTGACACATCGCGAATAGTCCGAATTTCTCCAATAGATGCAGCTTCGAAGCCCTTTACGATGGGAAGCAGGCTGGCGATCAATTGAGGATCAGGATTGGCTTTGACCGCGTAAAACAAACTGCAATCGTCGGGCAAGCTGCTCACACAACGTTGTGCCCGTTCTCTCAGTGCACCCAGGTCATATATATATGCGCATACTGGCTGCTGCTCTCGCTCCCGTGTTTGCTGGATAAGCTTTTCCACATACGGAACGATCTGTCCTCCAGATAATGCTGTAACAAGCTGACTCATGTTCTTCCTCCTTTATGTTGAGAGCTAGCGTAGGTCAGACCTTCTTTTTTGCAAGGCGCGAAAAGCAATTCCCCGCTCATCACCCAGTACGAAGGCATGAACCCCTTTTTCTACCCATACACTGTATTCCCCGTCCCTGCGCGGAATGGCGCAATACGGAATACCCGCTTCCCGTGAAGCTTCAAAGACCCGCTGTAGCCCCTCCTGTACAATCATTGCATCGGTCTGCCACGGCACCCCGTACGATTGGGACAAATCCGCTGCTCCTTCCAGCACCATTCCAATGCCCGGTACAGACAAAATATCCGCGATGCGTTTCACACCCAATCCGCTCTCAATCATGGGCACCAGCATAATCTGTTCATTAGCTCGCTGTATGTAGTCCACCAGATTTCCTTTGCCAAATGCGGCAGGTCTGCCGCTGTTCAGGCTTCGCTTGCCCTCCGGGCTGTATTTAGCAGCCTGAACCAGCATTTTCATCTGCTCCCTGCTTTCCACATGCGGAACGACGATCCCCTGTGCTCCGCTATCCAGCACGCGCAGTATATCCTTGGCATCGACCTCGGGCACACGCACCAAGGGCGTGATTTGTGCGGCTTCCGCAGCACGGATCATATGCTCCACCGTCTCAGGATTGATCATGACATGCTCCATATCAATGATCACAAAGTCATATCCGGCATGTCCGATCATTTCGACTGTAAGTGCCGCCGGGATGGAAGCGATGAGGCCAACGACCTCCTGTCCTTTCCGCAGCTTCTCCTGAAGCCGATTTACAGTCAGCATGTCGGCTCCCGGTACGCATACAGCGGGTTAATTCCCGGTTTGAAATGAAGGTCCTCATCCCCAAGCAGACGTCTTTTCATCAATTCTTCAATCTGTACAGTCGGGGCAAACAAATCAAACAGGCGGAATCGCTCCTCATGCTGAGGATGCTGGCGCTGATAATCATGAATGACCTGTGCGGACATTTCCCAAAAGCGCTGCTCGTCCAGCTGATAATGTTCGGCCAGGAACATCGCCAGCTCGGCGGCTGCAATAAAGAAAAAAGCATCGTAGGAAAAGTCACGTACATCGTCCGGGTTACTTGTTTTAATAAACGAATTGCGGTTAATCCGGGCATGACTTGGCGGCTCAGGATGAAGATCTGGGCATTTCTCCGGCTCTGTCAGATGCTTCACGGAAAACCGGACACCATCATGAAAATCCTTAAGCGCCACCCGTGTCGCTTGCCCGTTCCGGTGGATCAAAATGATATTCTGACCGTGGGATTCCATGCCGATTCCATGCGCATACAGCATATGAATAATAGGCGATATCGTGGCCTCCAGCACACGCCGGGTCCATTCCTCTACGCCGAACTGCTGTACCCACGGATCAATAAGCGGTACCCCGTTTTTTTGCACATAACATAGTCCGTTAAAAGGAATCGCATCCTCATCCGGCTGCAAATACCCGTGAATGCTTTCCCGCCAAACCGTCCCCAGTGAGCCGTAGGTTTTCGCCTGACGGTATTCGGGCAGCTGCTCATAGTCATACGTGATACCCAAAACCTCACGCAAAACAAAGAATCCCTGCTGAGCGGCATATTCATCGTGTTCCAGTAACCCATACAGCCAGTCCGTGATAAGCGCTCCGTTCAGCACCGTATGTCCAGCCATGATCCGACTGGTCGAGGTGTTCGTAATGCTCAGCGACAGCTTCACATACGCACGCTCCGGTGTCGTCCGATTGGACAATGTGCGGATCGACTGCTGCGCCTGATACACATCGCTCGCTTCACCGAGCCATACGATCCGCTGATCCGCCAGCTCCTGATGAAACCGGGGCAAAATGACCTGCTGCCATTGCCACGGGTGGACAGGCATGAGCCGATAGGCTTCCGGTTGCTGACCGTAGCTGGTTAACAAGGCTTGGAAGCGTGCAACTTCGCTTTCTCCCAATTCTTGGCGAATAAATGCTTCATATTCAATCGCCTGCGACTGCCCCGCCCGGCTATGGCTTTTGGCAATGGCCAGCCAAACTGGACGGAGCGGCTGCTTGAACTCGGGACCATACAACTCATTGTCTGCCAGCGTAAAGCCGATTCTGGATTTATAGCATGGATGGTAGGGATGCCCGTCCCCCAAATTGCCCTCCAGCTCATCATATCGACGCTGGTCATCCGCCAGAAATGGCGCGTTGAAAGAGCTTTGCGCCTGTACATCCTTTAGCAAGGTCTGCTCCAATTCCTCGATGAAGCGCTGGAGTCGTTCACCCTGCTGTGCGGCGCTGAGGACTTCATTTGCAAAATCAGCTAGCGTGGCTGTCGTTTCGCTTCCATCTGTCCCCACTCGTATGATTGGAACAGGAAGCAGCCGAATACGCCCAAAGCTGTTCATTTGTTTTCCGACAGAACGGTATTGGACAGGGCGACCTGTAATGTCCTTGCCGGACAATATAAAATGTTGATCGCTGTTATCCACGGAATCGCTGTACGTGTCATAAGGCAAAATTTCTTCATATAGCAATGCCTGAATCAGTTGGCGGATAATACGCTGCTCGACCTGCGTAAAGGTATCCGAGCGGAGCGCCTGAATAAAGCGTTGAGTGGTCGAAGCATGGCTGACGGGAGCTTTAGAAAGGCTGCTTGTGGAAAAGTTATGATTCGAAATGTTGGTTACAGACATGAAGTCACCTCACGAAAATGAATTGGATTAGGGATCGGGATAAACGAAGGCGTATCCCCTCTGGACTGAAAGCAGCTTGTAAAATTGGCTTTGGCAGGCAGCGTAGGTGCGGTCAATAAATCTTGGATATAGGCGGCTAGACGGGAGCAAGAGCTTGCGTCTTGTTCCTGTAATTGCTCTAATACCTTGCGTACCACCCTCCAATACTCCTGCTCACTATGCTGATCATGAACCGCAAGGGCATGAATCAATGCCCCCAAATGATTAACAAAGAAATAATAACGGGTACGCATCCACGGCTCTTCTGCGCCGTACAATACGGGACTGTCCTCAGCAATCAGTGAACCGACCCATCCGGCTGCCTCGGCCTGTTCACGCACAATACTTACGCCCTCCAAATCCCGCACATAGTAGCATTCCGGCCATCCGTCCTGTAGGAACAGAAGCGAATTTTGTACATGGGCTTCGAAGGCGATACCTTTCACCGCAAGCAAGCGCAGCATAGGCACCATGGATATGTGAAGATACCGCTCCAGCCAAGCTAACAGGTCAGGCCGTTCTCCGTTTTTACTCGGGTAATTGTCCCGAATCACTGCGATAAGCCGCGGCCCCTGTTCACCCGGCAACGACTCCAGCAAGGAAGCCACTACATAGGTGGATTCAGGGTTCAGATCCATCGGTCGATAAAGAACCGTAAACTGGTCAGACAACTGCTCCAGCTCTTGAACCGTCGTTGTTCCTCGTTCTGTTGCCGCCGCGCTATGCTCATGTCCTGCGTTATACTTTGCAGTAGTCGTGGTGACCTGTGAAAGCCCTGCATCCTTAGTAGACTCAGGAATCTCCGTCCGTTTCACTACCTCATTCGGCTGGAAGCATACGCGGCTGTATCCCGTTTCTGTCAGCACCTTGAAGGACTCGGATTGGATATGGGACGACCAGGCGGCTGAAAGCTCATGAATGACCTTCGCAGCATCCAAAGTACGCCGAGCCTGCTCCTGTGTATTGTCACGCACAAGATTGGTAATCCGCACATGCAGCGGCAGCTTATAGCCGTTTCCGGTTTTCAAATCCCATACTGTTCGTATCGAAGAAGTCGGATAAACGACAGGGCCTAGCGCGCCCAATGGAATCAACACCCGCTGACGCATCAAACTTTGAATGTGAGATTGCCGCAACACCCGCTCGGCCTGCCATGGATGCATGGGCAAAATGCGATACCGCGCCAGCTCCTCTCCCCATTGACGCCGAGCATGGAGCAGTACAGACGGGTCAATGGCATCCCTGCGATGCTCTTCACCAATCCATTCCTCCTGCACGTTATCCTCATGAACCGCGAAATAATACAACGGAAACGCCGCACCCATCTCGGGACTGTATAACGGAAGCTCATAATCGGCAAAACCCTCCGTGCTTTTTGGAAAAGGATGAAAAGGGTGTCCGATCAGCAAAGACTGCTCTGAGCGTACATACGTCAGGTGGACTTCTGTACTTGAGAAAGACTTTGGCTTGCTCTCGCCTGTGGTCTTCGTATGGTGATCCATAAAGAGCGTCATTTTGTGCATGCTGTTACGAATACGCTGCTTCATCTTTTGCTGCTCCGCTTCCCGTTGCTCGGGCTTGGCGTGATAGCTCATCTCGTCCAGCAGTCTTTGTATAATTCCATCCATATCCAGTGACCTGTGAGTCCCTCCTTCTTCCACCTCGTACCAATTACTCCCATACACATGTTGTCCGGTTGCAGAGAAATGGTGCAGGGTCCCCGTGATGTGCAGCCCGAACCGGGGTAAAATCACCTTTATTTTCGGTGCTTCCCCTTTGATCCTTGGGTCAAATTGTCGAGTTTCCCGCAGATAGCTGTTGACCAGGGCCCGCAGTGTCGCTTGCTCCGCCCAGATCCTGCTTTTGGACAGCTCTCCAGCGATAGTGGAAATCTCCGTTGATTGTGTCAGCATGTATTCTTCCTCTCCCTTCCTGTTCAAACCTTGGGTGTAGCCGCAGGTGCTTTCGCTTGCGGGGTATCAATGGATGTACGACGCGCTCCTTTTTTACGAAGGAAGTCAGGCGTCTTCAGGAAAAAAGCGGCGGGAATCGTGAGTAAAATCAGTATACTCATCCCGATAAACCCTTCCCTGATCGCTTGCAGCGTTCCCGTTTCCACCGAATAGCCCGCCACCAGAAGCTGAGTCTTGCGAACTTCAAAATAAATCGAAATCACAACCATTCCAAGCGAAGAGGTCAGTCTGCGCATCACATTATTCATTGCCGAGCCTTGGGCTACCAGCTCATCGGGGATTGCATTCAACCCGGCCGTTGTGGCAGGCATATTCGACAGACCCAGCCCAATTCCCCGTAGCATCATGAGGACGAAGATCATCCACAGCGGTGAATTCATCTGGAGCATACCGAACATAGCCGTAGCAGCACATGTGATGATAAGTCCCGTTCTGATAATTCCTTTTGGCCCCTTGTGATCTAATTGCTTGCCCGCTATCGTGACAAACCACCCTGTACATATAGCGGAGGGCAAAAACACAAGTCCTGTCATCATGGCGTCATAGCCATACACATTTTGAACCAGCATCGGAACCAAAAAAATGCTGCCGAACATTGCAATCGCCTGTACACTCGCCACGATGACGCTCAAGCTGTAGGTCGGTATTTTGAAAATGTGCACATTCAGCAATGGCTGTTCCTTCACCAGCTCCATTCGCACAAACAGAACCAGCAAAGCCGCACCTGCAAGGAACAGTAGAATATGCAGCGGGGCAATCAGCTCCGCAGCGGTCGTTGTTCTACCAAGCGCAAACAGAATGAACCCCACCCCCAACGTAACCGTTATAAATCCGCTGCTGTCAAAGGTACGCGATGGATTGCTACGTGCCGCTGTTAAATAACGTATCCCCAGCAGCAATCCCAGCAGTCCGGTCGGCACATTCATGAGGAAAAGCACCTGCCAGCTACTTAGTGACAGCACAATTCCTCCCACCGTAGGCCCAAGCATCGGAGCCGCCATAATCGCAATCCCCCAAATTCCCGTAACCTTACCGCGTTCCTCCTTGGGAAAGGCTTCAAATATCAGCGCCAGTGACAACGGAATCATCAGCCCACCCGCCATCCCTTGCAGCCCCCGACAGAGGATTACAGCAGTAAGTCCCCACGATAACGAGCCGAGCAAGGAACCTGTGACAAAGAGCGCAAGTCCGCTCAGATATACTTTCTTTTTCCCAAAACGATCTGCCAGATATCCGGTTAAAGGCATCGTCATACCCATCATGATTAGAAAAATAGTGATGAGCCAGCTCGCCGTAGCAGCGTTCGTATGAAATACTTTAATGAAGGACGGAATCGCCGGGTTCAGCGAACTGTTATTCAGCAAAACCGTAAAGGTGCCGAGCATCACCGTGATGACGACCTTCCATTGCTCGGACACAGCCCGTATGTTCATCCCTCGACCTGCTTAACTATGACCGTGCTGCAACCCGGCATAGGCCACATGCACCGGAGTGGTCAAATCGAGCGTATGCAGAGGACGTTTGTGATCCAGCAGCTCCCTGATCGCTTCAATCACCACCGGATGATTATGACCGAGCGCTAAAGTTCCGGCCCCGGCCAGGCAGTCGTAATAGATTTTTCCATCCATATCCTTGACATGGATGCCCTCTGCTTCGGCGATGGCAATAGGGATACGGCGGGGGTAGGATCTGGCATTGGATTCCCGTGCAGCCTGACTCTCCAGATAACGGGTGTTTTGCGAGATAGCAGTAGTAGCCTTTGGCAACTCGATCACTCCTTTGATATTGATAATCATTTTCAATTAATTCACCTCCTTATTATATGGAATAAATATCCTGATTCCATGGACATTTAAGACCGGGTTTTGGACAAAAACTGTTTTTAATTCCTAAAATAGAATAAAAAACCACAATAAAAATCGTCATTTCGACCATTTCCACTGTGGTTCTTTTGCATTTCTTCCTGACAGAATCAGGAGTGCGGTTTTGTGTATGAAATTTTCGCTATAGCATCATGCAAATGGATGGATTCTTCATTTCGGCACTCCACCGTGAAGGCACGAACGGCCTCTAGCTCAACCAGATCGGCAGCAATCAGCCGCACCATATCTTCGACAAAACGCGGATTTTCGTACGCTTTTTCAGTTACTGCCTTCTCGTCCGGGCGCTTGAGCACCGGATGCAGCGGAGCGCTGGCATTGGATTCCGCTGCATCCAGCAGCATGACCTTCCAATCCTGCTCCAGCTTGTCCGGCTCATCTATATGCGCCTCCATAGTTACCACGCCCCGCTGATTGTGGGCACTATACTCGCTGATTTCCTTGGAGCACGGACACAAGGTGGTTACTGCCACCGTTAAGCCAACCACGGTACGACTCCCCCGTCCTGCCTCATAGCTGATTCGGATCAGCGTCTCGGCATGGTTCAGTCCCGTCTTTTCCAGTACAGGGGAGCGCCGTTCGTAGAACCAGGGGAACGACAGCTCCAACTCGGCCCGTTCCTGATTCATCCGCACAGCCAGACCTTCCGTAAAACGGGCCAGCTGTGCCAAATCCGTCGTTCCGCCCTGCTGCCGATATTCCTCCAAATGCTCTGTCAGACGGCTCATATTGATCCCTTTAGTCTCACGATAAAGCGAGGTTGTCAGCTTAAAGGTTGCGATGCTTACCTGTGACGAAGGGAGCAACCCCGCCTCCACGATAATGGGATGCTTTACTCTGGCAATGCCCACCTGTTCGATATCGAACAAATAGTTGCGTTTCTCATTTTGCAAATCGGACATGTATTCCTTCGTGGTGGGTTTATCTCCCGGGATAGGGTCCACCGAGCCGAACAGCCGATGGCGCTCTGCCTTGGAAGGCAGTTCCGGGGTTACTCTATCTTCTCTCACATTGATGACTCCTTCAATTATGATTTTCCAAGGTGACAGGATGCTGCTCCAGCGATTTTTGCAAAGCCTGCCAGCCCATCAAGGCACAGTTATGACGTCCTCGGAGCTTGTGAACACCCGACAAGGAAACGGCATCCTCCAGCACATCCTCATCCGGCTCTGCCCCTTCCTTGATCATGGAGGTAAACTGTTCCAGCAATTGACTGACCTCCCTTACAGACTTTCGTTTGACCAGTTCGGTCATCATGGAGCAGGAGGCCATACTGATCGAGCAGCCTGAACCTTCGAATTTGATATCCTGAATGCAGTCGTCTTGCAGCAACATATATAAAATCATGACATCTCCACACGTCGGATTTTTATACGGAAGTACGATAGCGTCATCATCTGCAAGCTTGCCATAGTTTCGCGGTTGCTTGTAATGATCCATAATGGTTTGCCGATAAAGCTGTTCCAGCGTTACGCTACCCCCTTTTAATAGTAATAATTACGATTAATTTATATTGATTATCATGCAAACGCCCGATGAACACATGGAACCCGTTCCGACTTACCGTGATCGCTTTGCTTTCCTCATGCTATTCACGGACGGCAACCGTATTGATCTTACACTCTATCCTGCGGATAATATCGCCAATTTGGAGCGAGACAGCTTAAGTGTGCTGCTGCTGGATAAAGACGGACTTGTAGAGCCTTTTCCACCGCCAAGCCTTCAAGATTATATAACAGTACCTCCAACTGCCCAAACCTTTGCAAACTCCTGTAACGAGTTCTGGTGGGTCAGTACCTATGTGGCTAAAGGATTATGGCGACGGGAGCTTCCTTATGCCAAATTTATGTTGGATCGGCCTGTAAGAGATATGCTTCACTTGATGCTGGAATGGCATATTGGTATACGGACAGACTTCGAGGCAGATCCGGGTAAGCAGGGAAAATATTTCGAGCAGCACCTTGAGCCTGAACATTGGACTGTCTACGTCCAAACGTTTGCGGATGCAGATTATGAACAAATGTGGCAGGCTCTTTTTAGGATGGGTGACTTATTCAGAGAAGTAGCCCTGGAGGTGGCGAATCATTATAGTTATGAATACCCGGCTCAGGACGATCAACGTGTTACACACTATCTCCATCACGTACAAGCTCTGCCAGCAGATACGAAGGATATCTTTTAATGAAAAGACCAGTCAGACATAATTTATATGTGTTGCTTTAGCCAGTGCGCTGTTCGCTCCGGTTGCGAGATCGGAAAATGATGGGCTGCAGGAAGATCCCGCGTGTGAAAGGAACGGAATGGCTCAGGCAGCTTATATATCTGATCCTTCACCCCCCACAGAATCGAAACTTTCTCCTTGGACCGCGCTTCGTATATTTGGGGAGCGAATTGGAAGCTATTTGACCTCGTTAACATGGCCAGCGTTTCCGCAGTCGTCTTTCTTACGCGCGGGGAACGCATTTCTTCAAGAACATACGCAACGTATGTTGGCGGGATATCTCCCAAGCTCTCAAAACATGTCTGCGAAAGCAATTGCTTTTGTAAGCCTGGCTCGCTGAGCCTGCCCAGCACACTCTCCGTAATTCGTGCACTCCTGTACCTAGGCGGAGCGGTATGCAATACAGGCTGCAACAGATGCAAGCTGCTGATGTGCTCAGGTACGCGTTCCCATACTTTAGCAGCCAGCAGTCCGCCGAAAGAATGACCTACAAGGCGGATCGGCGTTTCAAAAGCCTGAATGGCCTGTACTAACGATTCAATATGGCCTTCCAGTGCATCCTCCTTATGATGGTATGGAGAGCGTCCAAAGCCGGGAAGATCCACCAGGCAAACCGAGGATTCAGGAAAATGTTCAGCCAGCGGTATCAAGCAATCCGCCCCGCTTAAAGTACCGTGAACAAACACTATCGTTGGATTTTCATTTCTCGCCTTTTCCACCTTTCGCTCCAGTGTAGCTAAAGGCCCGCGCCTGCTGCGGACATATCCATCTGTTTCCGCATGGGAATGAATAATTCTAAAATCAAGATCGGTAATAACAAATGGGAAAGTGCTGGAATTCACCGCATGTGACAGCCCGGATTTATGGTGAATCCGCCGCGTTGCATCTAATGGGTAGTCCACGTCCACGATAAAATCGAGTGATTCCTTCGGGATACCCAACTTTCGACCAAGTGGAGTACCCAGTATCTTGGATAGCCAAGCGGGTGAAATCGAACCTAACGGTTTACGGAGCCGAAGCTCCTTCGCCATATTCGTTCCCAGCTCTATCATCGTCGGGCTCTGTTGCCTTTCATCCATCAAGTAGTATGTTTCATTGACAGGGCGCGGTTCCTTCGCAAGAGCGCTGATAAATTCGGCCGCATGATCTACGTGAACCAGTGGAAGCCAATGAGACTTCCCCCCGGGAACGAGACCCATGAGCTTGCGTGCTGTAGAAGCCACGAGAATGCCGAGTCCACCGGTTTGAGGCGTATCCCCATGCTCAGAGTCACCAATGACAACGCTCAAATGGATAACCGAAAGCGGAAACCCTTCCCTGTGCGCCCCCTGCCGAATATGCAAATCAGCCAGAAACTTCATACGCTCGTATGGAGGTGCTTGTTCCAATTGAGCGATGACAGGCTCCGGGGCATTCCAGTTATGATCATTAAAAGGGCTTTTGAACCCAACCAAATGGATAAAATGTCGTAGCCCCTTGCTCGCATGAATATGTGTAGCCAAAGTTAGCATTTCTTCTGCCGCTTGTAGAAAAGCCGCTCTCGCTTCCTCCTCTCCCAGCAAAATGTCCATCGGACCTCCTGCGTGAATCACCACATCTGCGGTCTCAACCCGCTTTCTGTCAGAAGGATTCAGTCCCAGAGCAGGTATGCTTAAATCACCAATAACCGGCGTTAATTTCCCGGTATGCCAGGCTGTCTCCAAACCCATTTGCCTGCACATTCGTTCCCATTTCTGCTGTGAACGAACAAGAACGGTAACGGTGTGCTCCTCCCGGGAAAGCTGCCGTAGCGCATGCATGCCGATAAAGCCTGTACCACCCGTGATGAAAATATGTGCCATGAAAATAACCTGCCTTCTATATTTTAGTACCAATCAGTGCTAATGATGATTAAAAAAAATCACTTTAGCAGAAACGCTAAAGTAAATTTTAAATTTTCTAGTATGCTCGGGTCCTGGCTTGCATGTTGCAGAAAAAGTGCCCCCTCAATGGCCGAGACGATGAATTGGGCAGTCGACCTGGCAGGAAGTTCAGTCTGAATCTCTGATTTCTTCATTCCCTCGTTCAGCAACATCTCCACGGTGGTGATTTGGCTTTGGAAAAATTGGCTGACTTTATCCCGAAACAAGGGGTTATCCTTGGGCATCTGCGTATAAAGAGTAATAAATGGACAGCCGCCCAAACAATCTGTCTCTTGTTGTGTCAGTAGTTGAAGAAGGATTTCAAAACGTTCCTGAACAGACTGATCCTTACGCGAAGCAACCTCATAAATCATCTCGTTATACGTTTGAATCAGTTGATCCAGAATGGCTGAAAGCAACTCTTCCTTACTTTTAAAATAGTAGTAAATGTTCGTTTTGGATACGTTGCTTACAGCCACGATTTCATCCATACTTGTCGTATGATAGCCTCGGGTCAGGAACAATGAAGTGGCAGTGTGCAGAACAACATCCCGATTCGTCGTTTTATTTTTCTTCATCATATTTAGCACTATACGGTACTAATGAATGCTTGTCAAACTTCGCTTGATTAGGTCTGCCGAAATATTATTTTTCAGTCAGGACCCGATCACCGCTGCTCGCAGGCTGAGAGATCACCAAAAACTCAACATCCTCATTCGTTTCGTTAAACATTTGATGAGGGACCAAAGAAGGAATCTCACAGCCTTCCTGAGATCCTAATTCGATTCGTTCACCATCCACTTCAAGTATGGCTATACCTGATAAAATAAAGAAGAATTGGCGTGCATGATGGTGATAATGTCTGACCTCGTGTGTATTCCCGGGCATACGCTCATGAATAATACTCAAATCTTTATTTTTCACCAAACGCCAACCATCACATTGATCTCCCCATATGTAATGTTCGGCATTGTTTTTACTTATTTTCAAACTGAACCCCTCCTTTTGCGATTACTGATTCATTTTAAGCCTGTATTTCTACGGCTACAATCTTATTTTCATCCAACAGAACGAACATAAAAAAAAGTCCGACTTACCGGACTATTTTTTTATATATCTGCCTCTATAATTTCCTCCAGCTTAATCCAGCTAAAGTCCTCTTCCCCACGGGACAGCTTCACTTCCCGCCGACTCGTGTTAATCACCGTCACAAACCCGCACAGCTCCTCGTCATCAAATGGATTGAATACCCGCAGCGTAATAGGCTTCCGCTCGTTATAGGAAACGATGATCGCCTGCTCAATCTGCTGCATTTCCTGATCGTCCAATGTCGGCTTGCCGCGTCTCCCCTGCTCCTTCATCAGTCGCAAATAAGCATCCCGATGCTCAGGCAAGATCATGCGCGAGCTTTCCCATATGCCGTTCCCTTCAAGCTTTTTCCCCATCGTAAACGCCTCCTATGCTGTTCTGGTTACCGGATGCCATGCCAGTACCTGATCTAATCGAAAAACGCGTGGCTGGCCTGTCTGTAAACAGGTGGCCCGTATCAAACCGTTCCGCACACGATGCACCTCAATGCGTCGCTGAGACAGCTTGCCCTTTCGGTCCATATACACGATTTCCACGATCTGTCCCACGTATTTTTCCAGCATGCTCCTTCACTCCTTATCAGAACGTTTGTTTGTATTATATGCGAACATGCGTTTGATTATCAATGTAAAAAAATCCCCTGAGAAGATTTGGCTTTCTCAAGGGATTTTTCACATGCATAACTATAATAAAATGAGCTTAAAAGCTGCCTGTTGCGCCACTACACAGTCGGATGGTGCTTCCCATCGCCATCGCCACCGCCGCCGGATTTCTGGAATTAAGCCTATGATCAAGGTAGAAATCCGGGGACAAAAGCGACCACTTCGCTTGTACAGCACCATTCCGCCTACTCCGTTTTAAATGTGTATTTTTTAGTTCAGCTTATATAGAAATTTATTACTTAAAGTTTATCAAAAAACTCCTGAACTAAACGTTTTGAAGTAAATTTGGGGCAGCCTAGCACATTCATCATCAGCCCAAATCCTACGCAAATGATTGAAATCACCACAGAAGCACCTAAATTTTCGAATAAATAGTCACCTAGCATCCATCCCGCTACACCACAAGCTAGAGTAAATACAACCATCATAATTAAACACGTTACAGGTACAAAAAGAAGAAGTAGACAAACGATAAAAATCCAAGCACCTACCCACCATTCTCCATCTGGCCACCAAGTTCTATCCGCCCATCTACCAACGAGTACAGAAACAAACAGGATTTCGAATAGAACAAATCCTTCTGCTGAACCTGCTGTTTTGTAATCTCTAATCCCCTCTGCAACTTCTTTTCTGATACTCAAAACCAACCACCCTTACATATGTAATTAATAATTTATATAAATGAACTCTAACCTATCAATGAAGCTTAGAAAATTTTAAAATACACATGTTAATATTATACATACAATATAGCACACACATTAAGAGAAAACATAGCAAGCCTCCAAATGATTAGAGACTTGCCACTTGACGTTTCCGATTAGACTCACCAACCCGTATCTCACTTTAAAATTCGTAGGTGGACAGCTTAATATCCTCTTTATTCAAATCTTTCAGCGGATAGGCTGGGCCATTCCAATAAGTCAGAATATCAACAGGCTCGTTAGCACTATGCTCTTGTAGAATAAGAGATAATTCAGGTAACAAATGCGAAAGCTGGTATGAGCTTGTTATAAAATGATACTCTTCCGGACTTTCACATTCTTCAGCTCTGTAAAAAACAAAGTAACCCTCGGTGTTGTCCCCGATGAGTACAATATAACGAGCAAGAAAAATAATTTCACCATTGGAAAAGGGAATGGAGTGTGTCGCTTTAGGAATTAAATCCGTTTCCAGCCCCTCTATACGCGCGGTAAGTTCACTGTTAAGAGCATCTATCCTTTCTCGTTGCTCGCTAATGAGGTGTTCATAGCTTACAGGGACAAGCCCTCCTTTCTTAATCGTAGTGATCAGTTCATCGATAAATACTTTTTGAGATAAAACCCGATTGCTCATCCTATTCATCTCCACATTCATTTAAATCACAGCCCTCTTACTCATTTTCAAGATGCTTTATATTTATGTAAATTAAATCTTATGTCATAGAAATGCTCTCTTGTTCAACTTATGGATTGCAGCCATCATCATGAACAGGTACGGTTAAATCGATTAATCAACTACCAAATATTTTTGTGATTGCATTCACAACTCTCTCCATTTGAAATGGTTTAACAATAAAATCCTTTGCACCTGCCTGAAATGCTTTGATAATCGCTTCTTGCTGACCCAAAGCAGAGCACATTAAAATTTTAGCCTCGGGATCAAGCCCTATAATCTTTTCAACAGCCTCAAGTCCATCCATCTTGGGCATATTGATATCCATCGTGATTAGATCGGGACGAAGGTTCGAGTATTTCAAAACAGCATCATACCCATTTTCCGCCTCCGCAATAACAGAGTGACCCAAATCCAAAAAAATATCCTTAAGTACAGATCGCATAAATAAAGAATCGTCGACGACTATAATTGTTGCCAAGGTTAATCTCTCCTGTCGTTTTATATATCGTACTTCTTCATTCAGATGCTGACTGCTGAACAAAATGCATATCCAAGTTCAATATCGGTGAAATAATAACTGAAGTTAATAGAAAAAATCTGTAAAAACAAAAACGCTACCATAGGATTACAAACGGAATTTCAAACTAGATACTATTGAATTAGTTTTCAAAAAATCGTTTCACAATGACGTAAATTATTTCTCTAGGGTGAAGATCACAAAGTACTAGGTATCCACTGGAACCTTTGCACTATATAAGCTGGACTTAAAGTTACCTATCGCACCATTCCGCAAACGGATGGTGCTGTACAAGTGAAGCGGTCGCTTTTGTCCCCGGATTTCTATCCTCATTATAGGCTTTATTCAAGAAATCCGGGGGCGGTGGCGATGGG
>NZ_ASRY01000171.1 GCF_000520815.1 Paenibacillus maysiensis
GCAGGGCTATTGTCCGGTCCCTCTCTGCAAGCTGCTGCTGGAGTGAGCCTACAAAATCAAGCACATCAAACAGGACCGCTTTAGGGTGTATCGGGAAAGAATTATTCTCGTTTGGTAGTTGGATTTCGATAAAACTCCGATCGGCAATCAATTTCCGTCCGTCCAGTAGCTTATATGTCCGTTCACTCATGACTGTTCTTCCTCCTTGAACTCTTTAAAAAATGCCTGCGACAACATTGTGTATTTATCCGTATCCAACGTGCAGTATCTATAGTGGGTGTATCCATCTATATCCTCAAAAAGCGCGAAAACCAGTTCGCCATCAGTATCCGTGTAAAACCGCTCTATGCGGCGTTTGAGGTGTATTATCCCAACTCATTCACTCTCCTTATAGGCCATATTCAATAGCATTTCTTAATTCATTTACCATCTGCGCGTCTGCGTTTTCGTCTTCTTCTAATGCGTTTAATACTTCTTTTGGGCCATAACCCAAACCGATCATTTCGGTGTAGCTGTCACGTGTATGATGTCGCTTTTCTGCCTCGGTCATATTGCTTATCGCTCCTTATATAGGGGGTATAGGGTAAGAGACCAGAAGGCCCCTGTTTAGGCGTTGTAAGGCAGCTCCATAACCTCTGCCTCGCAATCTTCATCTGTCATGGTAGCAAGCAGGCTTTCTTCGTATCCGATCTCGCGCAATAACTTCCGATCATTCGTTTCTGTGAACATGTTCATTCGCTCCTTTTAATTTGTTTGGGGTATAGGTAATAGAGTGGATATCTCATACCTACCTTGGTTGTCGATACCGTAGACAGGAGTACAGATTTCAAATTCTTCAAATCCCTTGTCCCGAAGTGCATTCACATACCCCTCAACGTCTTGCTCATACATCAAATAACCCGATGCCTTACCGTCTTTTTTACAAATCAACCAAACTTTTTGCATACGTTCATTCGCTCCTTTGATATTTGTATTGGTTATAGGGTAAGAGGCTGTTATGCCTCTCCCGGTAGATTGATAATTGCCCAATGCGTAATTTGATCACGGGCCAAAGGACTCATATCAGGCGGATACCACTCAAAATCTTTTTCCCAAGAATCATACTGATAGACAGCTACATCTACATGCTCTCCGTCAGAAACAAGGTATTGCCCTTCAACCTCTGGTTTGCATTTGTCTAATGGAACCCATTTGATCACGTTATCTCTCCTTTATAGGTAGTAGGGGCAAGAGGTTGTTAAACCTCAAACTCAGACATATCGAAAACAACCTTGTCACACTTAGCACAATGGGCTTTCTTTCCCATCTTGTGTCGTAACCCGCTGTATAGCTCAGTGTTATCTGCCTCAGTTCCGTCAAAGTTATAACGGGTTCTAATTGCCCCGGAAGCATAATCTTTTGTGTAAAATCCCTCTTCATTACCGCAATATGGGCAACGTGGTATCATGTATATCTCTCCTTTGGTATAGGGGATGCCCCTAAAATAGTGTTAGACGTAACAGCCGCAGCCGCCTATATCCAACAAATCTACTTGCAGACCTAAGCCGTTATCCCACTCTTCGCGCAGCTCTCGCAAGGTTAGAGTGTGCTCTACACCTTTTACTGTCCGGGTCAGGATAGTTACATCTGTCCGACCTAGATACTCTTGCATCTCCAGCTCTTTTGACTCGTGGTACAGGTACAGGTCTCTATTATTTTTTAGAAGATTTATGAAATGGCCTTGTCCGCCCCGAACACAGAAACCACCGCAGTTGTTATGTGCAAATCCCATGTCGTACAGTCGCGGGGCCTTAATCCCGTAACGTTTAAGATCATTCAACATATCTGTTTTGTATAGGTATGGCCGCTCTGTCATGGGTGCTATGACTCGGTAAGGACTCCAACCACGCTCTATGCCAGCTACACGATGCGTTTCCGTCCAGTCTATACCTACGTAAATCACGGTTTCGTCCGGCTTGTGTCGTTCCTTCACCCATTGCCGGGAGATTTTCTGTTTAAGTTCTTCTGAGCACTGAGCTATTCGGCTGTTTCCGATCCAACGCCGATCCCAAAACACTTCCCAAGGGTCCCGGCCGTCGGATATCCAGCGAAGTGCTGGAATGTAGCCCGTCGTATCTGCTGCCAGTTCGGACAGATAGGCCCGTCTGGCTAGCATGTCTGTATTCACGTCTGGAATGCCGTCACAACGTGATATGAGATGTAAAGGCTTGGGCAACCCGAAAAGGTAGCCGGCCGACTCTATCATGAAGCGGTACAAGTCTTTGTCCTCGATCAGCGTGTCCGTAAACAGTAGGATCATGTCTTCGGTACCGTTAGCGTCCGCATCCCTAACGGCTGCTGTCATGCTGCCTACACCACCGCTAAAGCTGTGTATGCGTATAATGTGTCTCTCCCCCTTATGGAGGGTTGTTACCCTCTAATCAATTATTTTCCCTACTGGATTATTAAATTTTCTTCCGTCCTCATATCCTTGAAGCATTGCGGATTGGTCGCCCGCGGACGTTCTGTTGATTTGCTTACCCTTCTTCCATCCAGCTTCGTGGTAAGCAGTTTCTACCACTTCATGCTTGACAAGCACGAGTGCTAAACTTTCGTTTGCCACTTGTTCCCTGAACTTGTCACTCAGTCCTTTTAAAAATCCATCAATGTAGTCATTTTTGATCGCGTTGGTTCGTTTTCTTGAAGGAGAATAAGGAGAATATACTTGCTTTAGATACTCCGCAAGGTGATAACGGATTGCATTTTCCGCGAACTGGAATACCTCGGTAGCTATAGCCACATCGTCCGGCAAGCCCAAGAAACCGATGAGTCTCCCTCTCCGGAGAAAACCATAGCACCTGAAATTTTCTGCAATTATTGTCGTTAGTTTCTCTTCCCACCACTGAATACGACTCTTTCTGACGGTCCCGCGTGAGGCTTCCACCGTCTGATTCTCTTCCGTTTTAAGGTCAGAAGTGGTAAGACCGTGTTTTGCCATAAGTCTTTGTGCTAAAAGCATCGCGGCTTGAGCCTCTTCAGCATTGCCGTTTCCCGTTGCCAAGTTAAAAGCCTTTTGAATTTTACGGATTGCATCTTGCATTCCCATGCCCCTCCTTCTTGTCCCCTATGGGGCTAAACTGTGCGGTTATTTCTGAACCACGTCCGACCTTCATCCGTGTTTAAAAATGCTTCCGCCTTCTTGGTATGGTCTATCCGCCGAACCAGTCCTTTTTCTTTCAACTTAGATACTGAACAAAATCCCCGAAAACCACCGTTTTGGTCATGAACCTCGTATGTTCCAGCTCCAAACTTGAAGCCCGTTGCCCAACAAACTATTTTTAGTTGCATATCCATGTGTTTGTCCTCTCTGCCCTTGGGGGCTATAGATTCCTTGCTTGATATATTGGCGACATATCAGGTGCATATTTCATACATTTGATATGGTCTAGTAGTATGGGTTGCCATACACGCTTATTGCTGTGGATTCGATCATGACAGGCATGACATACCAGCACACAGTTATCTACCTCATATCGCCCTCCACCGCCGCCCATGCCGCCGTATATGATGCGGTGAAGGTGTAACCCCGGTCCCGGCTTTCCGCACATCAGACAGCAATTATGTTCGCCTACCGATGCGTCACGCTCAGACACAGCAGTTCGTACCTTGTCCTTGCTGATGGACTCTGGATCAACAAAACGTTTCTTCTTAGGTCGTTCTTTGCGGTTATGGTGAGCCAGAATATTTTTGCGATGTTCTGGTATAGGTTTCTTGCGCTTAGCGAGTGCCATAGCTACCTCCTAAAATGGTCCGTCAATGGGTTCGGGTAAGGGGCCGCCGTTGTCGAAAAATGGGTCTTTATCACGGTCATATTTGTTCATACTCACGCCACCTTATATTTGTCTAAATACTGAGCAAGCTTGGTCACGTCTGTTGATCGGACTTCTGCAAACTTGGTAATCTCATAATTCAGAAAATCATTGATTTCTTTGTAGCTGGACCACCCTGTAGCTTTGTGCTTTGCATACAACATTTTGGTTTGTCCTTCACTTGCAAATCCACCAGAATACCCATGACCCTGTGTTGGTTGTACGTTGTTAGGTGATGAAACAGTTGAATGACTCGCGTTTTCTCCGTCATCATCTTCACCCGTATTAAGTGATAGAAAGGCACTAAGGCTGTATCTACGTGCATAGGTTGTACAACTGCCTATACCTTGCGGATCGTTCTTTACAGGCTTCATTACAATGGGCTGTGATTCTATCCATTCTCCTGACTCGTGAAGCAGCATTGTTGTCATGCTGAACCTTTCGCCGTCACCACCTGGGAACTGCATAATGGATAAACCATGTTTTTGTAAGATCGGTCTTACTTCATCTATGATGTTGTCCAAGCTGGCATAGTTATTTTTGAAATGCGGATTTAGGCTATCCTTTTGGATCTTCTCAATTTCCCCATTGAATTTGACCAATGCCATTGCAATATTTTTGATTGATTCGCTCTTATTGCACATGGCTTTCTCCTACTTCCAACTCATACGTGACCTTTATAGGGATTGCACGAAAGTTCTGAGGATCGTCGGGACCATAACGTCCGAGAATCCATATGTTTAAATCATCTTCACGATGGAAATGGACTGCCTTCATAAAATCCTCTGTAGGTTCAGAATATATATTTATGAAATGACCATTCTTATGACGAGGTACATAACGGTATTTAATAACCATTGCTACTCCTCCATTCTGCTGTTATAATGAACTAAATTGTTTTCCTAAGTGCTCCAACTAGGCTGCCGTTGACTCGGCGGCTTTTTCTTTTTTATAAGCTATCGCCATGTTTTTCAGGTACACCCTCAGCAACGTCTTTGTTAGCGTTCCGCGTTGTTTTGCGATCTTTGCGAGTTCTAGAAACACCCTGCGATCCGTCAGATTCATCTTTCTTCACCTCCGAGTATTTCACCTCACCTTCCCATCCGTAATGCTTTAAAATATCGTCTACACTCCCAAAACTCATGCTGTCCGTTTGCCCTCCCGATCTTCTGGATGAAATAGCTCGTCCAATACTTTGGCGCGCTTATCGTAAATCATGTCAGGCCGTTTCAAGTCAAAATCCACTGCCCAACGACTATCCTGTCTGCCTTCCTCCATTTCATCAGCTAGTTGACTGAGCCAAAATGATTGGTCTCGCAGATATGCGATGTACTCAGCTCTGGTCATGTTAGCAAGCCCCGCCATATACTCGTCTCCCTCCTGCTTCTTTAATGAGCCAATTCGTTACGCATCCATCATCCAAAAACAAATCACCGTCGATGATTACATAGCTGTCCATGCTTGTGTGAATCTCACAGCCGCAGCCGCATTTGCAAACCACTGCGTTGGTCGATTCAGGACGTTTAAACGGGAACGGGGTAACTACTCGGTTTTCTATCTCCTTTGGATGTTTAGCCATGCTTGGCACTTCCCTTCTGTTTTTTAGCTTCTTCTTGTTTGTCCTTTGCAAAGTCTTTCATAGCTTCATGTAATGCCTTCTGAAACTCTGGTCCCTTCTGCTCAGTCTGCTTCACTTGTTCACCACCTTCGGTTGACCTTTTTTGAGGTAATCCGGTATTTTGTTATTTCCGAAATCCTGTAGTATGGATTTCCGTAACTGGAGCGACAATTCGCCTTGGATGAAATTTACTTTCATGTCTTGCCCTCCTAGATGTACAATGGGTTGTGGTTGTGTTTACATATGCGTCAGGATGTTGTTATTTTATGACGGACTAAGTTCTACTTAGGTCGTTCTGTAAGGGGGTAGATTTAACCGACGTCCTTTTACTGAGGTATTACCAAGTTAGGAATACCATCATTTGAAATGACAACATCTGTCGGGCTAGATTCAACCTAGTGCGTTCTTAAGGGTGTCCACTATTACCGACTCCCTGACCTGAAACGAATAATGTTCGTATTAGCTTGTCAGTGTTTTAACGAGTCATCAAATTGATGATCTGTTTAACCACGCGAAATGTGAATTTCACATACCGATCAACAATTCGCAAATGTTAACCTTTAAAAAGGAAATATTTAAGCTTCTAGTTCTAATGTTGTTTGACGATCAGCGCGCCGTTTTAACAACCTAGCTATAAAGTCGAATCCTTTTGCCGTAACTCTTGAAACTGGATCATTCACGACCGTGTCACCGCTTGCTCTTGGACGCTCCCGTACTACAAAGTATCCTGCATCAATGTATCGTTGGTACGGAACAGTACGATCTTTAATGATTACTGATTCTTCGCGCAGAATATTGAACAACCGATTTCGGCCAGTGCCCAATATCTTTGCAACCTCGTTCATTGATTGTGTGTTTTGTGCTGAGATAGCTAAGTTGTAGATGGCAACAGGTGTCTCTTGGTCCTTGAGTTGCTTTTTTTGTTCTGTAATTTTGCTTTCAGCAGCAATACGTGCAGTTTGTTCATTTTTCAACTCTGTTGCTAGGTTAATGAGAAAGTCGGGATTTAAAATTGCTTTTTCGATAGTGTCTGGTGACATGTACGCGCCGTGTTTTCTAATGGAAGGAATGACTTCATGTGTGATCCAACGTTTGAACTGTTTTGCCTCTGGTTTGCGACTCCCAAGGATTAGCGTGTATAGGCCAGGTTCGTTGACACAAAGCATTTCTTGTATTCCGCCAAGGGTTTGTATTGAACACAACCCCTTTTCGTCTTCATCAAGCCGTCGTGTTTGGGACTGATCCATTTCCAAAACCGCACATACATCCTTTGCTACAAACCATGGTTCGCTTTGAATTGATACAGTTCTTACTTCATTCGATCCATACATAAATGGTTTAATTTCACTCACTGTAATCACTCCTTATTTTTAAATTTGATCACGAAGCGCGATCATTTAGGGTAAAAAAAAGCTCATCAACTGTTACTTTATAAAACTGAGCTAGCTTAAATTGTAAATCTCTACGCGGGAACCTTTTTCCCGTCTCAATCATGGCGTAAGTGCTATAAGGAATACCGATTTGCTCAGCAACTTCCCTTAAAGAGCGGTCGCCACGAAGTTCAGACATTTTCTGATTCTTCATGTTGCCCTCCTTTCAGTCACGTTTTGTGACCGCCTTATGTCTATAATATACAGTCACGTTTAGTGATTGTCAACACTTTTATTCACTTATCGTGATCAAATTTATAATGTTCACGTAATGTGATATATAATAATCATCTGGAGGTGGGAATTTTGAAGTCATTTGGCGAACGTCTCTCTTACTTAAGAAACAAAAAGGGATTGTCCCAAGAAGAACTAGCAAAAATTTTTAAGATCGCAAAATCCACTCTTGGAATGTATGAAACAGACAAGAGAGAGCCAAACCACGAAATGACTGCTAAAATTGCTGATTACTTTGGCGTTAGCATTGGATGGCTTACTACAGGAAGAAACGAGAAAGAGAGCGAATATTCGCTCCCAGAGGAAGTTGTATTAAAAGTTATTAAGGAAGCTGAGGCACACTACAAAGTTAGCCTGAGGGATGATCCTGTTGTAGAGTCGGCAGTTCGTGATTTGATAAACAATCTTGCAAAGATGAAGCAATCAACTCAGAAAAATGATTAATTAGTGATTTGTTTGTTTCGTTAATACAAGTCCTAGAAATTATTACACTTGCCGACATCAACAACTGTTCATCCGTCATGTTAGCAGCTCCTTTGTGTCTATTTCAGCCGTTTTTAACATAATACCACAGAATCATATATCACAGGAACGTATGTTCTGTTTTTAGTTAAAAAAAGAGAACAAGGTGGCAGTGAGATGGAGTTAGTACCCGTCCGCTGTCGTATTCCCGAGTTACTTAAAAGGATCGATAAGAACCAACAGTGGTTAGCTGATAAAGCTGGTTTACCAAAGCAAAGAATATCCGATATTGTGCACCTGAGAACGGACAATATTCAGATAAAACGAGCCGCTTTGATAGCTTATCACCTTAATTGCACGCTGGATGATCTTTTTGTTTGGGAATTGCGGTAGCAGAGTAGCGTAGGCTACTCTCGGGTAAAAGTACCGTTCATTTGGTACTTAAGCTATAAAAAAATAACTTCAGCCGCTATCTTTCCCTGCTCACCTTTATTAACACTATATCAGATAATAATTGTCATATGCTGTCGAATTTCGCCGTGAATCAGTCGACGAATAGGGTTCGAGGGGCTTGACAAATGTTAAAACTTTCTTCTTATCAATGTATGGTTACCATCTTTAAAAATTACTTTAGATCCTTTTCCCATAGGTATAATTTCAGATATTCTATTTTCATTAATTACATTCGACTGATCATATGCTTTAAACCCATAGTGTTTATACGCCTGGGATACGTCCTTAAGGGTCTGTAGCGACAAATAAGATCCATTAGTGGTGTGATGACATGGAACCTTAGCCGAACTATTTGTAGCTGACCAAAGATCTATAAAATTAACTTCAGATAAGTCGAATTCAACAAAATCCGTTGCATCTCCCTTCCTATCTAACAACTTAACTCCAATTTGAATCATCTATTCTGCCAACTCCTGATGTATGGTATTTTTCACAATACATCATAATGCATAGTTGACTACTGGGTCATGGCGTAAATAATGCCAAAGGAAATTGTGGGAAATGACGATAATATAGATGAAATATAATTTAGAAAGGAACATGAAGAATGAAAAGGACATTACTGGCTTTTTTATTTATCATTATGTGCGCAGGTATATTTTCGGGAGTATCGGAAGCAGCTGCATTATCAGGTAATTCTGCTGATTATCAGATTTTTTCAAATGATGGGAAAACATATTTGGGGTCATTGGACAGAAACAAATATAGCGCGGACTCAATCTTTAATGTTTACGGCACTTATGGTAGTAAATATAGTGCAACGTCAATATGGAACAATTATGGGTTGTATGGTGACAAATATGCAGCAACAAGTGCTATGAATAAGTACGCTACTGATCCACCTCTTCTCGCTTATAGAGGAAGCGTTATAGGATACGTAACTGTAAATACCAATAATCCTTACGGTGTGTCACCGTATGTCCTTTACGCCTTGGTTAAATAAGCAGTAATTAATTTGGTAATTAAGTGAGGGGTTAAAAATTTGATTACTACTATTATCTATATCGTAATTGGATTAACATCCATATTCATTATTTTAGGACTCATTGGTACTGCTTCATTAATTTTTTCAAAAGAAAAAGACAAGAGTTTAGCAGTGATAGCAATAAAGGATGTTTTCAAATACGCATTTATACTGATGCTTTTACTACTTATATTTTACTATGTTTATCCGACGCCGTATTTATATACACATTCAAAAGAAACCTTGGTCAAAGTAAACAGGCTTACAGGAGAAACGACGTATTTCAAATTTAACGATGGATGGGTAAAGCCTGAAAACTCTGATTTGTCTGAATGATTCATATTCGGTAAAATAACTAAGAAGTGACCTACATTGGTGGCAACCTATGAGTGGATCATTTTCGTTTATCAATGTAAGTAAGCAAAAATCCCCAACAGAGGCATGCACCAGCCTTAAGGTTGGGGATTTTAATTTTAATCAGTAATTGAATTGCCATGAATAAACATATTGTGATAACATAAGAATAGAAATAAGGGAGACGCTACTCTCCCCTAGAACAACGAAGTGGGCCCTCGCGGCGCGCATTATATTACTGTGATTACAGCAAAACCCACCGTAGGCTACCAACCATTAGCGGTGGGTTTTGCGCTTGTTACGTCTACGTCTGATCCATCGGAAAAACTTGCGTGAACTAAACCAAAGGCTTAGTACCGTTGCAGTTACTTTCAAGATCAGATAAAGCGTACCAAGTGCGGTCATGGCGTCAATCACCCCCTTTACAGAAGGCTGCGCCGTGACCCCCACCTGTTGTCCTTAGAAAATTATAACATACAGATGCCCCTTTTCGGGGCTTTTTATTTGCTTATGTATACACCTCTATTGTCATGGGGATAGAAATTTTAATGCATCTTCGCTCATTGAAAAAAACACGCAAAGACGTATCTCTCCATGATCCTATAGGGACGGACAAAGAGGGCAACGAAATTACTTTAATTGATATCCTCGGCACCGAGGCGGACGATATTGTGGATAAGGTACAGCTCAAAATAGAGAAGAGTAAAATCTATCGTAACCTGGATATTTTGGATGAGCGTGAAAAAGAAGTGGTTATTGGTCGATTTGGACTGGAAGCCGGAGGAGAAGAACGTACACAGCGGGAAATCGCCAGAGAGCTGGGGATTTCGCGTTCGTATGTGTCCCGCATTGAAAAGCGCGCATTAATGAAGCTGTACCATGAATTTTACAAGCAGAAGGGGTAATGGATAAGGAGAAATATGAAGCCACTTGAGGCCCTTAACAGGGCCTTCTCAGCAGCTTTCCTCAACTCAGGTGTATCACCGTCTAATCTAAAAAACAAATTCCACGCAAATAAAAGCCTGTAGTGGTTTTCTGCACTACAGGCTAAAAATGCTTGATATTATTGGGTATTTTTACTTCGTCAGGACAAGCTCTTTCGCTAGTTGGCTCTCTTGGATTGAATTTATTTTCCTACATACTCATCCAAAAAGCGATCTACTCTTTTGAAATATTCAGTGGGGTAATGGTTGATGGCATCGATGTGCTCCGTATTTTGCGGGTACCATACTTCTGCTTTTGGGTTATCTTTTAAGGACTCGTAAATAATTTCTGTATTTTTATAACTAATTTGCTGATCTCCAGTACCATGAATGAGCATAACTGGCTTGTCTTGCATCTTTTTTACCGCATCCATAGGAGATATGGAATCAAGATCAACCTTAAAGACCCAATTTGCCATCCATGTCGATGTATAACTGAATGGAAACGCAGGTAAACCTGAAAAGAAGGGCAAACCCTCTCTCAGAAATAGACCAGCATTGCGAAAAGGACTATCCGCAATTACGGCTTTGATGTCATCACTTTCACTTGCAGCTAGCAAAGAAGTAGCAGCACCCATTGAAAAGCCGATAACTCCAATGTTATCACCCGTATGGTCTCTGGATTTTAAATAGCTTACAGCTCCTAGCAAATCGTATTTTTCATTGAGGCCCAGTGTAATCAAATCACCATCGGATTTACCTTGCGAGCTGAGGTCAAATGCCAATACATTGTAGCCTTTCGGAACGAAATGCTCTACTAACTTTTGGGTCCGCCCTTTGACTAAACGATTGCTCGTATATCCATGGACGACAATAATCGTCTTATTACTTGCTTTACCAGAAAGGCCACTTGCAGGAAAGAAGGAACCTCTAATCGTATTATCATTTTTCAAACTCTTGAACTCGACCTCTTCGTAGGGAGTTTTATCGATATTCAATTCGTAGCTGACATTAGTGTCTCTGGGATGGTGCAACAAGGTGTCTACTACTTTATAAGATATAAAAAATACAAGAGCCAGCACAAGCAAAAGCACGATCCCTAGGCTCCATAAAATTTTCTTCCGTTTTTTCACACGAACGTTAAATGTCAGATCGGGTTGTAATGATGTTTGACTCATTTAGACTCCTCCAGTTTTTCTTTAGGTTGTATGGGTGCGAACAAATAAAAGGCATGCCCCTTCAGATTTTCCCACTCGGGATGATGAATAATACTTTCTCCAAGAGTTAAGCCCACTCCATTTAAGAAAGAGATATAGGCACGAGAGATCATTGCTGGAGAAAAGCTTTGGTTGAATTCTCCCATTAACTGTCCCTTGGCATAGACGCATTCGATCGCATCTGTCATTACCTTTATACTTTCAAGGACCCTCTGTGTAAGTTCAGGGAATCTTATTCGTTGTCCTAAGACAGATTGAACAAGCCGCAACTCATTTGTATAGAAGTAGATATGGTTGAATTGTTCTGCCACCATGTTCTTAATCAATACGCCCGGCGTCCCCTCTTGTTGTAGACAAGCAAGCGATTTCGCCTGAATATCAGCAAGCGGCTCAAGGACAGCAGCGTAGTATAAAGCTTCTTTGCTAGGGAAATATTGAAAAATGGTTCCAGGAGTCACTCCCACACTCTGCGCAATGATAGCCGTTGTGGTATTAGAATATCCACTTTCTGCGAACAGGACAACAGCTTCCTCTAGGATACGTTTACGCCGCTCCAGTCTTTTTTCTTCATTGACGGGTCTTGCCAAATGTATTCTCCTCTCTTTAAACTAAACTTTTATTAATTAAATGATTGGTTATTTAATTAATAATATATCTTAAATTACGACTTATAGCAAGAGTGAATTTATCTTACTTACGATATGTATTTTATATTAGGGAATACATTTATTGAGAGGTTCATATGAATATAAAATGATAATTTCAACAATATTGAACAATTAAACTAATGGAGGAAATCCAACATGACAAAATTTAGTCAGAACCCAAACGATTATTCTTTTTCAATTGATCCTGTCGTTATAGCAGAAGAAAATGTTTCGACAAATGGTGATTCTAAAAATACTTTTCCAAAAAATGTTTTAGTCGATAATAATCTGTCTTGGGAAAGCAGCTTAAGCGGTAAAGGTGGAGAATTGATTTTCAAATTAGATGAGGGCAAAACGATTAATGATATCCTCTTGGCTCAGCCAACTTTTAAAGCTTTTATTCTTACGTTTTCTCTTCATGGTTCAAACGACGGAGAAAATTGGTTTAGATTAGGTGACGTAGAAGCTGTGCCCACGACTGCAAAAACGACTTACCAATTTAGCAATGAGATTCCTTTTCAATATTATAAAATAACTGTACTTTCATCTGGCCTGAATAATACAACTACCTATTATGGTGTACGATATATTCAGTTAAGAACCGCTTTAATCAATGGCGTTCCAGCCTATAGAAATGCCAATTTAAATCCCGCTATTGCGGAATAAAAATCAATGTGAGCATACTATACCACTCAAGATCGCTATTCCGGGCTCAACCCTAATCAATCTTGCTGCATCAAGTCCTCTATGTAAATACACAAAAGAGGGGCTGGCTAATGCCACCCCCTTCCTTTTATTGAATTTTTTGAATCATGTTATAAATCATTTCAGCCGCTTCGGCGCGTGTGATTTCCTGTTTTGCACGGAAGCTTCCATCTGGATATCCTTGTACTAAATTAATTTCGGTTAGACCAAGTACATCTTCTCTGGCCCATTCCACAATTTGAGAGGCATCTGAGTAGATATTGCTTTCTTGTTGTGGCGTAGCCTTGATAACGTTGTTCACCATTTTAGCTGCCTGCTCCCGGTTAATAACGCGATCTGGGGCAAATACCTTGTTACTAAATCCACGAGCGACCTGATCTTTAATCGCTGTTTTCAGTAGATCAACATACCACGCTGATGGATTGATATCCTCGAAGCTTAAAGCCATATCCGTTTCGAGCGGTAATTTCAGGGAACGGACGAGCATCGAAGTGAACTCCATACGTGTTACAGGTCTGCTCGGCTCAAAAAGAGTTTGGGTCCTACCCTTCACTACCCCCAAATCGGCAAGGGCATTAATCTTATCTTTATTAAATGCCCGCTCAATGTCACTAAAGTAATTTGGCTTCGTTTCGACGGAAGGTGCTTGAATGATTGCTGTTTCAGTCGACTCCTGCACATCGGGCTGAATTGGCTTGACGATCCCGCCACCTCCTGCTCCACCGCCTGAGGCTGAGGCTTCTGTACTCCCCGTTGTTTTACCGTTCGCTTGTTTAGCAATGGTACGCTCTCCTTGGCTGTTTTCTGCCCAAAGCTGAACTGCATACGATTGTTTCTCTCTAAGTTGACTCCAAATAAAGCTTCGATCCTTACCACGATATAATTCTGTTTGTCCTTCACTGCTGAGCACGAAAATATCATTTTTGTGTTCTGACTCCCAATGGATCATAAACTCGCTATTGGTCGTTTCTGTTTTCGAAAATGCAAATTCTGGAGACGGTAATGTTTCTACCTCGCCTTCTGTTTGTTTACCTTCACCGCTTGTGTTAACCGGTTTGACGGTAATACGATACACCGTGGAGCTGTCCAAGCCATCTACTTTAAAATAAGAGTTGACCGTATGACCGATAAGCAGACCATTTTGGTATACATGGTAGGTATCCGCACCAGGAGCTTCTTTCCACGTAACTAACAGATCGGTATCTGTTACATCTTTAAATGTCAGCTCATTATCTGGTATTTGACCTGGCAGCGCACGATACGTAAATGGAGTGATCTCTCCTGCGCCCGTTGTATTAACAGCTTGAATGCCGAACGAGTAAATCGTACCGGGTTGAATACCTGAGAGCTTAATACTAGTATCCTGAGTGTCCAAGATTTCACCACTATCTTTCCGAATTACAGCATATTGATAAGCATTTTTGGTTTCATCCCAGTTGAGCAAAATCTGGCCATTCCCTAGCTCTGTGACTTTGACGTTTTGCACTTGAGGTGGAAGCGTAAGCAGTTCTCCCTGCACAGGCTGACTAAATCCGCCACTATTACCGCTGCTCACCTGAAAAACATATTTTTTCCCACCTTCTAATCCAGATACAACTACACGTGGTTCAGTGCTGTAATAATCCTGACTATTAATTGTTACTTTATATTTGGTTGCCCCATCGACTGGGTCCCAAACAATGGCAGCATCATGTTCCCGAATATCTACTGCAATCGGTTGTACAACCGACGAAGGCAGCGTTAATGCGTTGATAGTCGTATCTTCACCCCTACCACTTCGATTGTAGGCTCGTATTCGAATATTTGCGGTCATACCCGCGGGTAACCCATTAAAAGTATAGGCGTGGCTTCCTCGGGGAATCCGTACATCTGGCTCATCATTAACATTCAAGATGTATCCGTCAGCCCCTTGTACATCTTGCCAACCTACACCGACAGAATATACATCATTCTCCACACTAGCCAGCGTAGTTACCCGATCAGGCAATGTGATGACCCCTAAATGAGCATAATCTCCAAAGCCCGTTGCATTTTCAGCTGAAATGGAATAATCATACTCCGTTCCTGCTTGAAGTCCGTGATCAGCGAATTCAGTATACACATCCTTATAAACAGATGCTTTGTCCCGCTCCAGAGCATAGTATGTCGCTGTAATTACACGATTCCATTTCAAGTTGATTCCATCGTCCTTCACGGTTACGTTTTGAAATCCGCTCGGGCTATCTGGCAGGCTCAAAAAAGACACATGCTTGGCCGCACCCTCTCCGCTGGCATTCATAGCCGATACAGAAACATCGTAAAATTCGCCTGGTTTCATTCCCGTAATTGGATTATACACATCCTGTGTAACAGTATCCTTAAATATGACTTCCCCCGTACTAACATCTGTTGCTGTAATCTTATAGCTGTCAGCTGAAAGCACTGGCGTAAAATCAGCCATGATTTGTGCTGAATTACGAGAAATGGTTCGTAATCGAATATGGTCCGGGGCATCAGGTAACGTTAACACACGGACCCGATTGGAATAGGCATTGCCTCCCACATGATTACTGGAACGCACTTCATATTCATATTGACGCCCTCCCTGTAGCCCTTTGTCTGTAAAAGAATTTGTCGGATGCGTAACATCCCAAATCTCATTCGTCGTTAAATTTCGGATGGTATAGACGTAACCATCATCAAGGCCCGATGGAAGAGTCCATTGCAGATCGACCTCTGTATTTCGTACGGATGACGCAGAAAGCTCAGCCGGCTGAGGCTGCTTCTGAATGCAAAGTGCTCTGCTGACCGTTTCAGAAATGTTACCCGCCTGATCTTTAACCTTGGCATGAACATACCATTCACCTTCATTTGAAAGGTTAATCTGAATTCCTGTATCAGCAGCTGTATCCCAATGTTCGGGTACGTCTGGACTGTTCGTGATTTTATACTGCATCGTTGCTGGTTCGATCCCCGAATGCTGGTCAGCGTATCGTATCCCCACCTGAATGCTCGTATCCTTCCATTCACGCGAATCCGGTGTCAGCTGGATTGTCGGGGGTTCCAAATCAATGTAAGATGTTGCGGACACCGGATCACTCCGATTTCCAGCCGCATCCACAGCTTGAGCAGTCACTTTTACGATACCAGAACTATTTAATACTCCCGATGAACCAGGAACATAATTGCCAGAGCCCATTTGATATTCGTAATGTACCGCTGAAATATCCGTTCCACCCGAAATAGCAAATTGTACTGGCTTATTGGTGTATCGGGTGGACATCGTCACCTCGGAGAACGTAACTTCCGGGGGCGTTGGCTTGGTCCGGTCAATCATGACCGATTGAGTCACGATTGGACTAGGTACGTCCAGATTATTGATCGTTCGTGCTGATAATTCGTACAGCCCTTCCGCGTTTAATGTAAAAACGCCATTGTATGTCTGCCACTCCCCTGCTGAACTCAAACGGTATTGCGTCATCTTAATCCCATTTACAGGATCACTTCCTGAATCAATAGCAATATTCACATTGTTGATCGTTGGACCCACCTCGCTAGCTCGGATAGCAGGAGCAGTCGGTCCCTTTTTATCAATAGTGACTTCCTTGCTTACTTCTTGGCTCACATTACCCACGTTGTCTATGGAGCGGGCATAAACCGTACTTTTGCCATCTTGATTAACATGAAACGCTACACCATAGTCTTGCCAACCTTGATTGACAACGCCCGTCAAGCGAAATTGTGTATGGGCCAGCCCAGAATAGTCGTCCGCTCCTGGCTGCAATGTAATGGTATAGTCATTACTGTTGCCCGTTGCACTTATGATCGGTGGCGTCGGCGGCATTTTGTCTATCCTGACATTCCCGGAAGAAAGACCACTGTACTGGTTATTCACGTCTACAGTCCGGGCATAGATTGTATTTACACCATGATCATATACAGTAAAGGGTCCTGTGTACTGTTGAAATGCTCCACCATTTAGGCTGTATTCATAGTATTTCAGCCCTTCAGGCGCCACGTCTCCATTGATCCAAACCGTTACAGGTCCTTTGGTCCACCCCGTACTCGCTTGGCCCTCAGTCCCTGCATTAATCTGGGGTGGTTTAGGCATCAGATCTGATTTGGGAATGACACGGACTCCAAACTTGGATATTTCATTACTAGTCTGCTGGTTAGTACCCATAGCTCTAAAATACCGAATATCTTTTAACGTAATAGAGTCTGTGATCTCTACCCATTTCCCTTGGTAAGAGCTACTGGCATAAAATTTTGTGGCATCGGTCCATGTATATAAATTCGTTCCATTAGGCTGCCAACTGTTACCCGCTGCTGCATTAGATACATATATATTAGTATGGTAAGACCCTTCGATATAAACAAATAACTTATACTCAGATGTCTTAATAGATCTTCCAATGTCAACAAAACGTTCTGTCGGCTGCACCACACCTTCACACTTATATCTTGCCGAACCCATGCCGCTATAAACTTCAGTTGCTCCTACTCCATTTCCTGACCATAACCCCCAACTGTCACCCCCACCAGGTAAATTATTTTGGCAAAAAGGTCCACCGATGATCTCTTGGGTAGCAGCTGATACCCTATCTGGAAATATAGGGAGGGCGGTTAACATGATCATTACAGCTAAAAATCCATATACCCACTTGCTATACTTCCTTACCTTTCGCTTATTTTTTGGATACATACATTTCTCCCTTGCTTTATTTTATTTTCAAAGAGTTTTACAAACTCGTTTCGGCCAAAATAGAAAAAGCACCCCAAACGAAGGCGGTTAAGCCTAAGTTTGAGGTGCTTCCTCAATGCAACGAGTATGTTTTGAAGCTATTATACTTCGTTCTAAACGTAATGTAAACAGCACGATATCATTTAAAATTCATAAATTGTTGTATTCCACATTATTCCACATCTCTGGATCAGCCTTGAAGCCTTAATTAACATGAACGCCCAAGTTCCGAAAGAAGCCTCGCAAGTTCTGACTATATGAGTCCTGTATAGCGGAAGATTCCTTAAGAATATTTTGCATACTGTTCATAAATGTGGAAGCCGAAGTCGTATCAGCCTTGTCAAACCGGTTCTCTATTCGCGTGTTATTTAGCAACCCCGCAATCTCTCCTGTACGTTCCTTATATTTCTCAATCCATTTGGGGTTTTGAGGAACCTTTTGTGCAAAATCTATCAGCTGACTCAGTCCATTCCCTCCACCTTTAATGTCATTGATGAACGCAGCATATTTTTGGGGATCAGCCTGCTTCATCACTTCGGACAGTTTGACATAATCCTCAGGTGCACCTAGCGGACGGTCTATTGGAGTCGTATAACTAATATCTCCGGTCTCTGGATCAGTGGATCGTGTCAAAGCAATAGCCGCTATCTGGTTCATGGTTCCCAAGAACTCTTTGGCCTTATCCCCTTCCATATAGTGGTCTGCAATATACTTGGATTGGGAAACTCCCATCTCCAGTAACACGGTTCGCTGGCTCTCATCTGTTACTGTACCATTGACGATAAAATTGGATTCAATCATACTGTACACCGCATTGGACACTTCTTCTGGCTGACCTTCTAAAACTCGGTTTAATGCATCGTTGATCTGGGTTGTACCGAAATACTTAGCAGCCTGTGATACAATAGCTCCTTCAGCCAGCTGCCTACCGGTTTCGCTAATCTCTACGGAGTCTTGAACAACGAGCTCAGAGGGTTTTCCTTCATAAAGCTGGGGGGATTGGACTTGCTTTGCTGCCGGATTTATCCGCAAGCTACTAGTGTTAACAACAGCTTGTTGCATTCTAAGGGGCTCAAAATTCATTTTATTTCCTCCTGTCATTTGGTAACTGGCACTCTAAGTCGTATGTATAATGTAATGTGACCCTGTTTCTATATATATCGGACAAAGCACATATGGAATGAATATATGCTTTGTCCTAAAAATGAACAAATATTAAAGCAGTTAATCAACCGCCATAAATACTGTAAGCGAAGTGATATACAACATCTGTGTCTATAATCGAAGTACCTCTAACCTGAGCAGCTACCCCTGAGAGATCAAAATAGTGTGTAAAACTGATTGCTCCAGACAAGTATTCCGCAATACTTCCAGTTGAAGGTGGCAGGGAAACGGTAACACTAAAGGCTCCATATCGTAATTACGGCTTGCGGGGATCGTGATTTGATACCAGTCGTTATCTATGCCTGAATGGATGGAACGTGAGTTAAGGGAAGATCCACCCGTACTAAAGGTAAAGTTATAAACATGAAAACGCTATCATCCGGCTCATATGCATCGTAGCTGGAACTTATATCGACAGTTAAATAGAAGGGATCATTAATGCTAGAGCCCTTCTTGGCATGAACTGCAATCGCATAAGCTTTTTCAGATCCGATAGCATTGCGCGCTCCTACGTTTTCGGGAAGTGATGCAGCCCCCTGTTCATAATTGTTAAAATAAGTCCCGTAGGTGGAAGCGTCAATAGCATTGGGATTAATGTCACCTGTCGTCAT
>NZ_ASRY01000172.1 GCF_000520815.1 Paenibacillus maysiensis
ATATTCATATTCAGAAAAAAGTAAATAATAAAATAAATCCCCGTTACCTTAATTGGTTGGCGGGGATTTATTTGTTCCTATCTGTTTAAGCACCTCCAATTTGTTCTTGAAGTTGTATTCTCTGATTATGGCTATGCGGCTGAACAGGCATAGCTAAGATAAACAAAAAGCTAATTGCGCTGATCAAAAGAACCATTTTTTTTAACATTGTTTAACCACACCTTTTCAATAAGATTGAAATACTCCGCTTTGGTTTCAGGAACTGCATGGACTTGAAAACGAACGAACAATCCCATACAGTTTATAAAATATGTCTCATTATTTAGTATATTCGCTTTTAGCGATGCATTCATCAAATGTTTAAAGCCAACAGAATACATTCCTTTGTGTAAATAGTAATAAGCTAACTCATAACCAAAACGTGCATACTGGTCTGGCACAACTTGTTGGGTATACATGTCAGCAGATGGTCGCTGTTGAGCAAAAGAATCAATCTCCGTTTCAAACCGCTGGAGTATTTCATTCACATCTATCTGGTATTGGTTAGCCGCAATCATAACGTTCATCAACTTAGCAACCATTTCCTTTTCGGACTTACCTGGTGAAGTACAAATATATTCAACATAATCCAGAAGCAGACTTGTATCTCCAGACAGGAGTTTGTTTACATAGGTATTACCTTTTGCCCAATGTTGATACAGTTTGATCCAATGCAGTGTATCCTCGTCCGTCTCTTTGACCCAATCTAAATTAGCGTAGGCGTATGTATAATCTAGAGCTTGTTGATAATCGCCTTGGGCGTCACAGACAATTGCACACAGTAAATCGGCATAGGTGATGTATACAAACATGGGACGACTCAGCCTTCTATCAGGCTCCACGCGCTTTTGCTTCTTCTGCTGATGTTTCAAAGTATATTGGATTTCCGCTTTATCTCTCATTTTTCTCGCCATTTCATCTACCTTGTCCCATAGACGCAAAGACCTATACAC
The DNA here is from genome assembly GCF_000520815.1 of Paenibacillus maysiensis. GTDB lineage: Bacteria > Bacillota > Bacilli > Paenibacillales > Paenibacillaceae > Paenibacillus > Paenibacillus maysiensis. The sequence continues at coordinate 993 of NZ_ASRY01000172.1, forward strand.
GTTAGCCAAGTCCTTCAATGCGTCAAGCTGGTCTATTTCATCTAGGCGTTCAACAAAAGCTTCAAATATCGTAGCTGCCCTGAGATTTAGGTTTTGATCGTCTCCAATCTGAATCGTAAATATACGATACTGACATATGGCCAAGCGTTCAGAATGCTGGTATTTCTCCGCTTCCGCAACCCCCTCAAAAAGCAACAACGCAGCAGCGTGCCGACCTTGTGCGAACAGTTTTTCCGCTGCATCAAATAGCTTCGGGGAATATAGCAGCTTGTCCATGATATGCCCAACTACACGCTTAATCGCCTCCAGCTTATCCAGTTCAGCACAGCGATACAATACGGGCTCAATTCGCCGCCAATCCGGGGAACGTTCGATGATGTAATCATCTATGTATCGGTCGTAATAATAGCCCTCTGGTAATCCCATTGCCAGTGTGATTCGATCCAACTGATGTATAGCTACAGGGCGATGCTTCGTAACCCAAGTATTAAGCGTTCTTTGATGAACACCTGAACGCTCCGCAAATTCTGCTATAGTCAAGTTATTTTCCCTTAAGTAATTGTCCAACTCCGCTAAAATCTTAGGTGTATGTTCCAATTCATAACCACCTTTCATACAAAAAATCCAAATTTTATAATCTCACCTCGAATTATTGTCCAAAAATTGGCATGTGTCAATATACTTTTTCTCTATATTCGCAATCCAAACAAAACTGTTTCCCAAATCAGGTGGTCACCCTCTCCACTAGCTTGAACTCCAAATGATGTAATGTTTCATCCAGCCCTTCAAGGGTGTTGCGAATCAGGATGAATGCGTTCTCAGCTTGTTTATCAATCGGGTAATGAATCGTTGTTAAATCAAGCAAATGCGAAATTTCTGTGTTATCAAAGCCGACCACCGCAAATTGATCCGGCACAGAAACGTCGAGCCTGCGTGCTTCGGTTAGCAGCCCCGCTGCCAAATAATCTGTAGAACAAGCGAAGGCATCCGGTTTGTCCGTTTGTTCTATCCACCAATGGGCGATATTTTCACCGGCTTCAATGGTATTCAAATTATAAAAATGCGTGAATGCCTCAGCGTCCAAATCATATTTTCGGCAAAAATCATGATAGGCCCGGATGCGTTCCTTCGTATTAAGCCCTCGCATATTGCCATACACATTTGCAATTCTCCGGTATCCTCTGGCATACAAATGCTCTAACGCCAGCGTATAGCCCTGATACTGATCCATAAATACAGACGGAATTGCCTCTATGCTCACACGCTGCCATGTCACAATCGGACCATATTTGGTATAATGCTCGATCACACTCCACTCATTGACGCGAATCATACAAACCAAGGCATCCAACTGCTTTCTTCGCAACATTTCCAGTGCTTCAAGCTCCCGCTCCTTATCCCCATTCGTAATAAAAAGCGCTATATTAAAGCCATGCTCCTGAGCATACATCGTAAAACCACGCACAAATAAATTTAATGAATCATTAAAAGAAATTGAAATAATTCCTATGAGCTTTGTCATGCCCGTTTTTAAAGAAATCGCATTTAAATTAGGAACATAATCCAGTCGGTCTATGACCTCCTGTACACGCTGTCTTGTCGGTTCACTCACATACGGGTGGTTATTAATGACACGGGACACCGTTGCCGAGGATACACCCGCAAGCTTTGCAATTTCATGAATATTCGCCACAATCCTCACCTCGTTCTCTCTATTCTAACATGTTCTTGGGCTAAGCCTCTATGACCTCGCTGCATCCTATAAATATGTTTTTTTAAAGTCCTTGACCTGTAATGCATTACAGAGATTACAGTGAAATAGAAGCTTGAGAAAGCGGTTTTAAAAAAAGTATTCAGGGAGGTAACAATCATGAAAAAAGGCATAAAGATTGCGACTATCGGTGGCGGCTCCAGTTATACTCCGGAATTAGTGGAAGGCTTCATCAAGCGTTATGCAGAGCTTCCCATTCGGGAATTGTGGCTGGTAGACATTGAGGCAGGACGCGAAAAGCTGGAGATCGTGGGCGCCATGGCTAAACGGATGGTGAAGGCAGCAGGCATTGATTGTGAAGTACATTTGACGCTGGATCGTCGGAAAGCCTTGAAGGATGCCGATTTTGTAACGACCCAATTTCGGGTAGGCTTGCTCGAAGCCCGGATTAAAGATGAAAGTATTCCTTTAAAACACGGTATGATCGGTCAGGAGACCAACGGTGCCGGAGGGATGTTCAAAGCCTTCCGTACCATTCCTGTCATCCTGAGCATTGTTGAAGATATGAAAGAATTGTGTCCGAATGCGTGGCTTATCAATTTCACCAACCCTGCGGGTATGGTCACCGAAGCCGTACTTCGTTATGGTCAGTGGGACAAAGTCATCGGATTATGTAATGTTCCAATCGGCGCGATCAAGAGTGCATCGGCTGGGCTGGACAAACCGGAAGACGAGCTGTTCTTTAAATTTGCAGGGATTAACCACCTTCATTGGCACAAAGTTTATGACAAAACCGGGGCCGAATTAACAGAGCAAGTCATTGAAGGATTGTACGCTCCCGGCGCAAAGCCAGAAAAAGTCGTTGAAAATATTAAGAATATGCGCTTCCTGTATGATCAAGTGCGTCATTTAAAAATGCTGCCTTGTCCATACCATCGTTATTACTACATGACGGATAGCATGCTGAAGGAAGAACTAGAGGAAGCCAAAAATGAAGGAACTCGGGGTCAAGTCGTCAAACGTCTGGAAGAAAGCCTGTTTGAACTGTATAAAGATCCGAATCTGGATTACAAACCGGAGGAACTATCCAAACGCGGCGGTGCGCATTACAGCGATGCAGCCTGTGAAATCATTAATTCCATCTATAACAACAAAGGCACACTGATGGTGGTTAGCACACGTAACAATGGTGCAATTGATGATGTCCCTTATGACAGCGCGATTGAAATTACCAGTGTGATTCGCGCACATGGTGCAGAACCCGTGAACTTCGGCAAATTCCCGCCTGCACAGCGCGGCTTGCTGCAAGTGATGAAGGCGATGGAAGAATTGACGATTGAAGCGGCAGTAACGGGTGACTACGCAACAGCTCTGCAAGCCTTCACCCTGAATCCGCTCGTACCAAGCGGTGACATCGCCCAAACGGTGCTGGATGAATTGCTGGAAGCGCATAAGGAGCATTTGCCACAATTTTTTGCTCATAAGGCGAAGGCGACGGTATAAAGCTTTAGACATTATGTCTACGCTGAAAGCAAGCTTTCATAATAAATAGTTAATTAGGGACGTGCCGATCTTGGTTCGTCCCTGTTCTCATGTATACATGCTGAATGCACGAAAAACAGCCTTTTTTTGATTTTTCCATCTATTCTGGCCTAGATCGTCTGGTCCCGGAGCTTCGCTTCTGACTGTTTGACTTGTTCTTCCGACTGCTGAGGATAAACCCGCGTCGGCAACAAATATATCAAAGTCGAATTTTTCCAGAAACAATCCCTCAGGACGAGCAATATCCTTGAGATCGGTAATAGGTGCGCTTATTCTAACGTGGCAATAACTTTGTGGACTTTGCGGGCAAGCTCCAGAACTGCTCCTTTGCCGAATCCGCTGCCGGTTCCCTCAGTATGGTTTGGGCCCGTAATCAGTCCTTTTTCAAGTTTTTTCACGATTACCCATTACCCTTGTGATCTGGATTGAACCAATTACAATGGTTGCTATTGTGCAACTAAACACAAAAAAAGCTCCTGTACAGGAGCTTTTCATTTCTTGCTGTACGTCCCAGGAGGGATTCGAACCCCCGACCGACGGCTTAGAAGGCCGTTGCTCTATCCAGCTGAGCTACTGGGACAAAATGGTATTCGTTGGAGCCTTATGTATTCAGCGCATTGATTATTATATCATATTTTTGCTAACTGTCAAAAGCATTTTTTTATTGTACAAGTAAACAGGCTGCAAAAGGAATCATTTGGACGCTGACGGGGTATTATGTACAAAGGCCATGCTACGAAGGAGGTATATAATCCGTGAGAGGTCTATTGTCATCACTTTGTTATTTCAGCATTTTCTTCGCGCCTTTTCTAGTGCCTGTCATTGTGTGGATTGCAGTACGGGACGAATATGTTCAGGGACATGCAAAAAAGGCTATTTTATCGCACATTTTCCCTATTATCGCGGCGATTCCGCTATTGTATTTTATTGCAACGGCGAATCATGCAGGTTCTGTAATCGGGTTTGTGCTGCTATTCGCTGTGGTCTATCTCGGGGTATTTGTCTACAACATCTACAAAGGTATCATGACGCTCCGTGAAGCCGCATAAATCTGAAGAAGAAGCCTCCTTTATTCCGCGAGTTAAGCGGGATACGGAGGCTTCTTTAAAAATTTTCAATATACAAATTTATTTATTACCAAAGCGTTTAGGACTTCTCCGTACCTCGTGTCTTACGTTTTTCTCCAGCACTTCTTCCGCAAATTCATTGTTATGAATATAACTGCTGCCTTTATTTTTTTTGTACTTCGCTTTGCTGTCTATGATTTTCCCCTCCTTTCACGCTGATTCGGCGATGGCGCCGGAGCCCAAATTAACAAAAGCCGAGGCATGGCGCATCCTATTCTCATACGCCGAACTCCTTGGCAAATTCCGTGCTGAGCTGCCCATAGGAAAGTAACTCCCTTTTAAACTTTTCCCGTTCTTCCCCGGCCGTAATGTGTGTAGAGTCGGTAAAAGCCTTGTCCGTCACTTCCTCAAACGCGGAATGCAGATTATTATCGTACCAATCCAGCGCCAAATCGGCGTCATTACGAATGATGCGTACCACGTCATAACCTTCCTGACGGTCCTGCTGATTGGTGGCGGTGATGTAGACCAGCAGTTCCGGGTCATCTGCCGCGCCGGGCCGTACCTCTACCTCTGCGCAGCGTACTCCGTCAAGTTCGGTGAAGCGGCGTATTTTAGCATCCTTGATGTAGTACATTTGCCTTCCTCCTTCCTTGCGAATACACGGGTTGCCCCATTTGTAGTTTTCGGAACGGACAGACATTTTATGCTCCTTTTCGGCATATATACTGATGAACTGGGGATTTAGTTTTTGATTCATTCCAACACTGGATGAACACGACAAAGAGAGGATGAACAGACATGTGCGGAATTACTGGTTTCATACAGTGGAACGGAGACTTAATGCATCAATCGGAGCTACTGCTCAATATGACGCAAACGCTCTCCGATCGCGGACCGGATGCTGCGGGCACCTGGATATCCAACCCGTGTGCCTTCGGACACCGAAGACTGAGCGTTATGGACCCGGAAAATGGCGCTCAGCCCATGATCCGGCAGCTAGAGGATATCACTTATACGATTGTATATAACGGGGAAATATATAACGCGCCTGAGCTGAAAAAAGAGCTCCAACAGCGCGGGCATTTTTTCCGTACACAATGCGACACGGAGGTGCTGCTCGAATCCTATATCGAATGGGGCCCCGAATGTGTGGATCGGTTAAACGGCATTTTTGCGTTTGCGGTCTGGGATAGTGAGCGGGAGCAGGTATTTCTGGCACGGGATCGGCTGGGAGTGAAGCCGTTA
>NZ_ASRY01000173.1 GCF_000520815.1 Paenibacillus maysiensis
AGCACCTTCTGCACCACAGCGCCGCCCATCGAATGTCCGATCAGAACCGGCTTCTCTTTGAACCTTTGCAGCGCCCCCAACACGTCTTCCTTGTAGTCATCCAGCTTAAAACTGTGCAGACGATCCCGGCCCTCGCTCCCGGCATGTCCGCGCAAACTGATGGCGTAGGACGGGTATCCTTTGGCACAGAAATAAGGCAAGAAATGCTCTTCCCAACACCAGGCCCCGTGATGAGCGCCATGAATAAACAACAGCGACGGCCGTCCATAATCCGTCTCCGGCACATATTCCAGCCATTCCAATTGCATTGCCTAAACCTCCATTTGCCTGCTTGAATTGGTAAATCGCAAATACTGTCGGTTTAACACCTCGGCCGTCTGCTCCATAAGCAGTTCACCCAATGCATCCACATGACGGTTCCGCCAATTTTCCAGTTCGGTGCCTTTTACCCACTGATTGAACGCGCCCATCGCCGGGCCGCAGTGAATCTGATAATCAACCACTTGATCGGGATTGCCGTCCAGCGCCGCCTTGGTAGAGTTGGCAAAATACCATTTGAACACCAGCGCCATTTGCTGCTTCGGGTTGGCCTCAGCCTTTGCGGCTTCCCCGGGCAGCCATTGCGTGCGGATTTCCTCCAGCACTTCCCCAAACGTCCGATTAAAGTAGACATCCTGAATCATCCGTTTATTTTTCTCGTCGATCTCATCTAACGAAGCATGCTTGCGGTACAGCTCGTACAGCTTGTTGGCCCGTGCCGGAAAAAACAGGCCTTTGCGGAGCACCTGCACTTTGGCGCCCAGTTCGAACATATCTCCGGCAGGGGCATATTCGGTGTCCTGAACATTGGCTTGCTGAAGCAGATCCTTTACGGCATCGCTTGTACCGGCCTCTGCCGTGCATTGATTGATGGAACCGGTAACCACATAATCCGCTCCCATCAATAATGCGGCTGCGGCTGCCTCAGGTGTGC
>NZ_ASRY01000174.1 GCF_000520815.1 Paenibacillus maysiensis
CAAAGGACAGGAGCAGCAATATTTAATTGAGGATAACCATGAACCGATTGTATCCAAGGAACTATTTGAAGCGGTGCAAAAGGAAAAGGAACGGAGAGCCAAGCTAAAAGGTAATGTCATGGGGGATAGTAAAAGATACTCCAGTAAATATGCACTAAGCAGTAAAGTATATTGTGGATGCTGTGGGGCCATTTTTAAACGCCGAACCTGGAACAGCAATAATCCATCCAAAAAAGTAGTATGGCAATGCAAAACATATGTCAATGAAGGTAAAGCAGCCTGTGATGCCAAATCAGTCGATGAACCAATTTTACATTCCGCGTTTGTACGATTGTTCAACCGGATGTATGAGAACAAGAAAAGATTGATTAAAACGCTGAAAGCCAATATTGAATCGGCACTTTCCAGCAAAGTAGGGCAAGAACCGCTATTGGACATTGAAGGACAGATGCAACAATTGAAATCCGACTTGAAGGAATTAGTGAATCTCAAGCTACGGAATCAAATTGATGAAACGGTATATGATGAAGAAACGAACAGACTTTCCAATGAACTCAACGAGCTACGACAACAGAAGCTGACACTGGAGCAGGAGCATGAGCAAAAGGCACAACTCAAGGAACGTGTCGATGAAATTATCCAAGTCCTAAGTTCACAGCAGGATATACTAGAACAATTTGATGATAACCTATTCAATGCGTTGGTGGAGAAGATCACGATTCTCTCACCAGCGCATTTTGTTTTTACCATGAAAAGTGGAATGGACATAGATGAAATATTGGACTAAAAAATCATAGGCTAAAGTGATCAAAAGCTAACGAGTAACTGTGGAATGTATGACGGGAAGAATCAATCGAATCCCGTCTTTTACTCCTTCCATATAGATGGATTGTTTGTCCTGACTTAGCTGGTAACCTATGGCTTCTTCCCATTCGGTTAGCAGATGCTGAATATCCTCAGTTTGGTTAATTTTGAATTGATCCATTTTGGTGAATAGATTTTTGTCCTCTGATGAACATGAAGTCTGTTGTTCACTGGCTAGTTCTAATTGATAAAAACGTTGCCGTAATGCTTCCAGTAACCAATCTGGCCAATTTGACATAGTACATTTCCCTCCCGGTTGAAGTGTGTGTATGTTAACTCTGATGGGGAGGGTGATGGCAAGTCATTGTTTTTGAGTGAAGAGATGTTGAATTATCTTTAGAAAATCATTTTCACTAAGAGAATTTTGGATTTAAATTTAAATATTCGTATAAACACCCTATTTGAGTGATGAGATAACAAAAAACAGGTCAATTACGGTGGTATCTAACCATAATCAACCTGTTTGATGTAAAGGAATAGCGTTATTTAGGTTATAAAATTAAAGCATTTGATGTGCGTACAAACGAAACGACGAAATCTTTATACGGGTATTACATAGGTTAACTGTATTATTGTTTGAATGATGGGTTCATTCAGCACTGGGTAGCCCCCACCGCTAACTACTACTGTATGCTCATCCCATTATCTCGGAAAAGGGGTATCATTTAGAATTTTACATGATATTTTTTTTGCAGCAATGAAAATCGGTGGGCTTTCAAAATCCTCCACACTTACTTTGAAGATGTAATTCCCTAGTTCCACCTTGTATTTTTGATTCATTTCAAGAGTTTCTTCATCATTGGCTAGTTCAATAAATACTTTTGATGTGTCTGTGTGCCATAAAAACAAAGTTGAAACAAAATATGGTTCTTCAAACTCAATATCTATCGCGTACTCATTACTACTTTGGTCTATGCTACCTGACAAAACAATTTGCCATGTGTTCATTTGACAAAATTCAAAGTCCATCCATAAACATTGGCTTAAATACAAGTTAATTTTGTCAATCTCTTTCTTAACCTCATCTAAACTCATTACAAACATAAAAATCATCTCCTAAGGTAAGTCTATGTGAGTATTTTTTGCTCCAGTAACGTTAAAATTCGGGTTCAAGTCTCCCTTTTTATTAAACTCTTTCAGTTCACTTTCCTTGTACCATTTTCCATCTGTCCCCAAATATTCAGTACCACTTCCTTGAACTTTAGGGTCAGGATTAGGAACTGATTTTCTTGAGACTCTATATATACTTCCAGCATTGGTGTGTTGACTATTGCCGGGATGTATTCTTACCTCGTATACATAACCATCTGCCGTCCAAGGATGCTTAAGTCCATTTGGTATGCTCGTCAATCCCTGTTGTTCCAACGCTTCATCAAGGAAATCTTTAGGATTTGTTGAGTTGAGGAACTTCCTTCCCTTACCACCATTACCCGTCCCCTCAGGAGTTTTACTCGGATTCGTTGATTTAGGTGTTTCCTTAGGTCTACTAAAATTTGCCCCATTATAAGTCGGCGAATCATTGAATTCATCAATCGGCTTGTTTACACCTGGGCCACCTTTTGGGTTGGGTTTTACAGGCGGATTCTCTACAATAGGTGGTTGGCTGGGCCTAGCGGGAGGCCTTCCAGCAGTCCCCATACCGATACGAGCTCCTACAACCCCATAAGTCGTGTTTTCGACTAAATCACTTAGACCTGTCCTCTCCATGTAATCTCCTGATTCCTGCCCGATGAAACCCTGATTGTATCGAGTAATGAGTGCATCCATTTTCTCTTTGTCCAACTCAATAGCATTTGTTGAGTCTACCCCCATAGCTACTAATCCATTTTCTATGGCATTTAGGGTTCCTTCATCCCATACTTGTGTTCGCTTTGTGTTGACGATGCGCTGGATGGCAGCCATTTTATTGGGGTCTTTAATATCATACAGTGATAGTTTGCGCTGCATTGTAATTTCAGTGCGTAGTGCTTGCTCAGCTTGCTTTAGCTTACCTTCATCCTGCCACCAGTTGACTGTAAAATAATCAGTTTGATTCCAATATGAAGTATACTCCCTAGTTTTTCTTTCTCTCCATAGTGCAAGTTTTGGATTCTCATGTTTCTGTGTTTGCGCTGCCTGAAGGCGTTGTTTTTCCTTATAATCCCTGAGCATTTTATCTCGAACACTTTTAGGAACTTGCTGATAGGCATGAGCCATAGCATTAGACTCTTTCAGCAGGTTTTGAACCAACTCCAATGGGCCACCGGAATCAGCCAAATGACGCGCACTCGTATATACTTTACCTAAAATCCACTTGCTATAATAGGCTTGTCTCGCTTGCTCATGCTCATATTGACTGATTAGTCCTTGGAGTGCTAAACCAGCCAAGTGTTTGAGCGGGTGCAACCCCGTTTCTTTACTGCCTCCAACCGTTGGCGTTCCTTTACTACGAATAGGGATGGCTCCAGTTGCTTGTAACACGGTTGCCGCCACTTTACCTGCTGGCCCACCCACCGTATTCAACATCACACTGGCTACGTTCCCAACTACGGGAATGGAACCTAACAGCTTGGATACCGTTCCCATCAAGGCATTCGCCTGTTGAAGTGCTGCTGGAGTTGTAACTTTTGCTTTAGGAGTAGAGGCTTGGCTGCTAGATGAATCCTTTGCTGCTGATTGGGCTGCTTCATAAGCTTTTATGCTCATCAATGGTGGCTCAGGCACAGGAGGGAGGTCAGCTACAAAAACGGGAGCTTTCACCGTACCTTCCTGATATATCACTGGAGACTTGGTATCCGTCTCACCATCCAGCACCATGCTACTTTCTCCACCTTTGAGATACAGCGCTGTTCCAGCTTCCAGCGATAGTTCCTCACCTGCATCAAGCTTCACATGACCACCCTGAATCTGCACATCCCCCGGACTGTTGATGGTGATGCCCGTATCCTCGTGCAGTGTAATTGAAAATCCATCCGAGGTGGACAGGGTCAGTTCTTGCTCAGACATTTCTACGCCGCTACCTTGCACATGTTGCCAAACCTTCACATTCGGCTGTCCATTTGTGTGGTGCTGTTGTCGGAGCGAATCCGTCACATAGGCATCCTGTTCGCGGTGTGTAGGCAGATACAGTTCTACTTGTTCCCCGATCTCAGGCATATCGTACCAACCACTGTGTTCTTCGGCTACATATCGAGTCGCCACGGGAAACCAGCAGGCTTTGGCAGGGTCTTGCTTCGGGTCGATGTCCAGTTGAAGCTGTACGAAATCCTGCTGTACCTTGAGCACCGTTCCTGTCAGCGAAATCCCGGTGGCCTGATCGTTTTCATAACGGGCATAGCGAATATTCTGTTCCGCTTGGAGATCATAACGGGTACGCAGTAATCCATCCTCTAACCGTGTCACTGCCCGAACGACGACCAACTCTTTGCCTTGTCCGATGGGTAACGTGATGAGGTCGCCTAGCGCGTAGTATTGCAGACTTTCAATCATATAGGTGACATACGAG
>NZ_ASRY01000175.1 GCF_000520815.1 Paenibacillus maysiensis
GCGGCCTGCTGGCTGAACGAGCCGGACGCTGTGCCTGCCGGAGTTTACGAGACGCCCGAAGCGGGCTATGTGGAAGGGGGGAATAACGGTGAGTGAAGCAAACGATGTATTGGGTGAGCATCAGCCCTTGGTGGAGGTACACCAGCTTAAGAAGCATTTTGTGACCGCAAAGAATTTGTTAGGGCGTAGCTCTGAGGTGCTCAAGGCGGTTGATGGCGTGAGTTTCCAAATCAAGCGTGGTGAGACGTTTGGATTGGTTGGCGAGTCGGGCAGCGGTAAATCGACGGTTGGACGCTGCCTGACGCGGTTATACGATTATACGGAAGGCACGGTGCGCTTCGACGGTCAGGATATTTCCAAGCTGAACGATAAGCAGCTCAAGCCGCTGCGTCGGCGCATTCAGAGCATTTTTCAGGACCCGTATTCCTCGCTTAACCCCGGTATGAATGTGCTTGACCTGATTGGCGAGCCGATGGACATTCACAGATTGCATCAGGGCAGTGAGCGTAAGGATGCCGTCGTGGCTTTACTTGAAAAGGTCGGGCTGAAGCGGGAGCATCTGTACCGCTACTCGCATGAGTTCAGCGGCGGGCAGCGCCAGCGGATTTCTATCGCGCGTGCCTTATCTGTGAATCCGGAGTTCATTGTCTGTGACGAGCCGATTTCGGCACTGGATGTGTCCATTCAGGCGCAGGTGATTAATACGCTGGAGGATCTCCAGCAGGAATTCGGGCTGACGTATCTGTTCATCGCCCATGATTTGTCGATGGTGCGGCATATTTCAGACCGGATCGGTGTGATGTACCATGGACGATTGGTGGAGGTAGCCGATGCAGATGAGCTATATGAGCAGCCAGCCCATCCGTATACGCAGTCGTTGCTGTCCTCTATCCCGGTGCCTGATCCGAGAGCAGCCGGAGAGCGGGACGATTTAGGGGCGAGTTTTGCCCAACCAGACAGTTCTTTGGCATGGGACAAGGACGGTGAGAGTGTCACTGAGCTGCGTGAAATCAGTCCCGGCCATTATGTAGCGTATCCGGTTACGTTAGGTTAAGGTTGGTGTACGATGTACGTGATCAATAAGGAGGCGAGAAACAATGACTGAATCGACGAAAAGAGTACGTATTTCCCAATGGGACGCGCTCATGCTGGAATCTTTACGCAGATTAGGCTGGTCTGATGAGGAGCTAATCCATCGGGTACAGCACAATGAACTGCCAACAGACGGACAGTTCGACTATGCAGAGCTTGCCACCGGGCTGGCGTCCAAAGAACCGGAGATTTTTGCAAGTGCGGTGACGGACGGGTATCAGATCAAGTACAACACGATACGTGGCATTCGTTCATGGATTACTGCTGCGTTTGGGCGGGAGCCTGAGCTGTCACTGGAGGAAGGAAGCGAAGCCGTTACATCTGAGCTGACGAAAGCTGAGTATGATCGGCTGGAGCGGGTGCTGTCGTTAGGCTGGGTCATCCAGGAAGTACGTCCCGCGACTGGAGATGCTGCGGGATTGTACCGAATTGTGCCTGCTGTCCAGACGGTGTAAATCATGGGTTCTGTTCTGAGTAGGAACACTTTACCGGAATTGTAACGAGCTGACCAATGAGGCCAGCTCGTTTTTTATTACAATCTTTCTTCATCTTTTTTATACAGCATGACCAGACTATTGTGAATGACCCGTGTCATGCAGTAAAAGAAGGCCATTCTGATGGTTTGCATAATGGCTCCCAACAACATGGACATCGATTCCATATGGGAAAAATGTAAGATAAGAATCCGGTTAATAATCCCTTCACCAAACCAGACAAAATATAGCGGAACAATCATCTTTTGAATATAACGAGCTTTGCGCTCCAATTTGGGGTGGAGCGCAAAGTACTTATAAATATGGGTGAATGTATTGGAGAATCCCCACAAATTAATAAAAGGAATCATGCGAGCAATAGCTCCAACGGTACGAATCGGATAATTGGAATGCTTTTGCCGGATGGATTTATGTACTTGAACTAGCCAGATCAAATAGGTTACAAAACACATGTAGTACAGAACAAAGCTAAAAACTGTGAATTTTTGCTCCAGCTCGTATAGATGATCGTAATAAAAATCATTTACGTAAATATACACTAAAGTAAAAATAAAGATGAGAAATTCGCCTATAGTGCCCACCGCTAGCAGGGCTTGATGTACGCTGCCAGCTGTCTTTGATGGGAATGCTTTGGAATCTGAATCATTCAAGATGTACTTCCTCCCAGTCTAGTTGCTCCAAATACACGATAGCGTCCTCCAGTGTTTCTACGGGGATAATGCGCAGCTTGAGTCCATGCTCCTTTTGAACTCGGGCAGCTTCTGCTTCGTTGCCTTCCTCACCGTACCATTCATAATCTGCCGGTACGAAAAATAGATCAACCTTTGCGGCCTCGGCTCCCAGCAGCTTTTGCTCCAGCCCGCCGACTGATCCGACATCTCCGTATTCTTCCATCGTGCCAGAGCCTGCGATTTTGTGACGTCCGCCATCTGAAAAGTCGATGTTATTGGCTTCCTCATATAGTCCGATGCCTGTCATCAGACCCAAGGAATTTCCCGAAAGATCCTGCAAGTGAGTCAATAACTCCGCATAGCGAGCATCCTCCAATTTGCTAAGATTCGAGAAAGTCGCCGTAGCCCCAGATGTGTCGCTGTCTACGCTTAATTCCGTCGCTGCATGTACGGCTTGCATGGCAGAATATTTTAGCGTGTCCGTCTCTGTGAGGTCCTTCAAATAAGAGTCCACTTCATCAGGGGCAAGGGTTTCGAATTTAATCTCTCCCCCAGATACATTTTCATTGGAATATACATTCCAACGCTCTAGAAGATTGTTAGCAATACCCGTTTGAACAGACGCAAAAAACACACTTCCCTGAACGCCCAGCTCTTGGACCGGATGCATTTCTCCCTGCAAAATATACTGTGCGGGCATAGGCCGTGTCGCAACAAAGGCAGCGATAGCAGGGATTAACAATAGGGTGAAGATAAGTATACGTTCTTTGGTCATGCCGAATGACACCTCACTCACAACCTTTCCATCTTTTCTCATACGGTATTATCATCGGTTGGAATAGATAGAATGGTTACATTTTCCATCATAATGAACCATAAAAGTATAAAATCAAACTCTCTTTTTTATGATATAGTTTTCATACATACTGACATAAGAGAGTTGAGGTGCAGCATGACAACACTACAAATTGTCGATCCATTCGTGAATCCGGAATTACGCGCTTTTCAGGCAGGCGCTGAGGATCAGGAGCAGGTGCAGGAGTTAATTTTACAAACTGCCAGATGGCTGCACAGCAAGGGCTCCACTCAATGGGGCAAATTATTGAAAGGAATGGATGATCATAATCTGGAAGGCGCTATTTCGCGCGGAGAAGTGATCATTTTTCGAACATCAGAGGGGCACCCCTTGGCAGGCTCCATGATTTTGCAACAGCAGCCCAGTGCGTGGGACCGTAAGCTGTGGGGGCTAGATGATGCTGATTCCGACGGAGGAACCTCAGTATATTTACATCGCCTGGTTGTGGATCGGGATAGAACCGGGAAGGGACTAGGCCGTGAACTGGTACAATGGATTGAAAAGGGAACTCGTTTCACAGGCAAAGACCGAATCCGATTAGACTGTATTGCAGGGAATGACAAGCTAAGCCGGTTTTACCAACAATGCGGCTATACCTATATAGGTGAAACGGGTGGCTATAATATTTTTGAAAAGATGCTAACAGAGGTAAAGGAAAAATAAAGCCTAGACTGAGTAAAGGGGCTGTCCTAGAAGTCATTAAAGATGACGGTGGGACAGCCCCTTTTGTTTTAGTCTCTTAAGGATGGTTACAGCTTCACGGCAGAGTGCAACCGAAAAAAATGAGCTAAGTGTGAGTGAACGGGATAAGGTTATTCTATTCGAATATACGGCTAACCACGAATTAAAGTGTTTTATAAATAAGTTTATTCATTAATTAAAACGTCATAAATAAATGTTATAAATATATATTACGTCATATATGTTGAAATAACCTCCTGCTTTGTGTTACAACTTTAGATAGACATACTGACTAATTCAGGCATGCATCTCAACAAGCGGAGGGAATGAATTCAATGCTGAAAAGAGTGTATTCATTTAATGAAGGCAGGTTGGGGATGAAAGCGCTGTTAGGTGGAAAAGGCGCAAACCTCGCGGAAATGACGACACTGGGTCTCCCGATCCCTCCCGGCTTTACAGTGACCACTGAGGCGTGCCGGGCCTACTTTACTTCCGGTGGCAAGCTTCCGGAGGGCTTATTGGGGGAAATCGTAATCGCCCTGCACGACATTGAGGAAGCCCAGTCGGCTATATTCGGAGATACGGAGCGCCCCCTGCTGGTATCTGTTCGTTCAGGATCAGTCACCTCGATGCCCGGTATGATGGATACGATCCTGAACCTGGGTCTTAATGATGAAACCGTGCGCGGATTGGCCGTGCAGGCGGGAAATGAAACCTTCGCCTATGACTGTTACCGCAGATTTATTCAAATGTTTGGCGATGTAGTGCTGGGTATAGACTCCATTCATTTTGACCAGCTTCAGGAACAGAGCAAGCAAACCAACGGGCGTGCCAGTGACCAGGAGGTTAGCGCGAAAGAATGGAAGGAACTGATCGCACATTATAAAGATCTTGTCGCAGAGCAGAGCGGACAGCCGTTTCCACAGGATGTGTATCAGCAATTGCAACTGGCGGTAGAGGCTGTATTCCGTAGCTGGAATAATATGCGTGCCAAAGTTTACCGCAAAGCTTACGGTATTCCAGATGAACAAGGAACAGCAGTGAACATTCAGGCCATGGTGTTTGGCAATCTCGGCAACGACAGTGGAACCGGGGTGCTCTTCACCCGCAATCCCTCCACAGGTGTAAAGGAGCTGTACGGTGAGTATATGGTAAATGCTCAGGGAGAGGACGTCGTGGCTGGAATAAGAACGCCTAACCCTATTCCTCAGCTTTTGGAAGAGCAGCCGCTAGTCTATGATCGTCTGGAAGAGCTGGCTTCCTTGCTGGAGCGTCATTACCGGGATATGCAGGATATCGAATTTACGATTGAAAAAGGAAATTTGTATCTGCTTCAGACGCGCAGCGGCAAAAGAACGGCGCAAGCGGCTGTAAAAATAGCTGTAGATTTGGTGGAGGAAGGGATTATCTGCCAAGAGGAGGCGATCCAGCGAATCGAACCGTCCCACATGGATCAACTGCTGCATCGCTCCATTGATACTTCCACACCGCTGGTGGCGATTGCCCAAGGTCTGCCAGCCTCGCCCGGCGCAGCGAGTGGGCGCATTGTATTCGACGCCGATACGGCGGAGAACTGGACGAAGGATGGGCAGAAAGTCATCCTGGTCAGTGTGGAGACCTCACCTGACGATGTTCACGGGATCATTGCCGCCGAAGGCGTGCTGACAAGTCGAGGTGGGATGACCAGCCATGCTGCTGTGGTTGCGAGAGGCATGGGTAAACCCTGCATTTGCGGCTGCGACGCGCTGAGCATTGATCTGGAGAGTCGAAGCGTCAGCATCGGTACCCTGACCTTTCAGGAAGGGGAGGATATTTCGCTCGATTCGACCTCCGGACAGGTGTACCAAGGCAGTCTGTCGCTGAGCGAGCCGGTCATTACACCAGAGTTACTGAAGCTGCTGGAGATTGCGGACGGAATTCGGACGTTGAAGGTCTACACCAATGCGGATACGCCACTCGACGCAGTCAAAGCTCGGGAATTTGGAGCCGAAGGCATCGGGCTTTGTCGTACAGAGCATATGTTTTTCTCGGGCAATCGCCTGCCTATCGTTCAGGCGATGATTTTGGCTGATGATCAGGAGGAGCGGGTTCTTCATTTGAAGCGTCTGCTCCAAATGCAACAGTTTGACTTTGAGGCTATGTTCAGTGCGATGGACGGTTTGCCGATGACGATTCGCCTGCTGGACCCGCCGTTACATGAGTTCCTGCCGAATCTGGAACAGCTTCAGGAGCAGCAGCGGGAGCTTGAGCTTTTGGGGGGCCATGTAGAGGAGCTTCAACGTCTTAAAAGTACCATCTCCAAGGTGCACGACCTGCGAGAAATTAACCCTATGCTGGGTTTGCGCGGTGTTCGGCTGGGCATTCTGTTTCCAGAGATCTACGACATGCAGATTGAAGCAATTTTTAAGGCTGCGGAAGCGGCACTGCGCAGGGGCGTGGATGTGAGACCGGGGATTATGATTCCGCTGGTTGGTCACTCTAATGAACTCAAGCAAATGAGGGAACTGATTGATGAGGTAGCCGTTCAGGTGCTTAGCGAGGAATTCAAGTGGTTCAAGTATCGGGTGGGCACCATGATTGAGGTTCCAAGAGCCGCTCTGCTTGCAGACAGCGTGGCACAGTACGCCGACTTTTTCTCCTTTGGAACCAATGATCTGACACAAATGACCTTTGGTTACAGTCGGGATGATGCCGAAGGTAAATTCCTCGGCTCCTATATGGAGAAGAATATTCTGGAAACGAACCCTTTTCAGGTGTTGGATCAGGATGGCGTAGGCAAATTGATCGAATGGGCTGTTATCAAGGGTAAGGCAAAAAAGCCTTTTCTGGAGACAGGTATCTGTGGTGAGCATGGCGGGGATAGAGAGTCTATTCTCTTTTGTCACCGCAGCGGACTGGACTATGTCAGTTGCTCACCGTACCGGGTGCCGTTTGCCCGCATTGCCGCCGCCCAAGCTTCTTTGTTTGTCAGAGCGGAGCAACCTGAGGGAGCGTTGTCCGTTTTGTAGCTGAGTAGTCTCTACATTTCAATAACACATTTAAGGCAGCCTTGATCCAAAGGCTGCCTTGTTCGTTTTGCACCACGTTTTACATACATATATCTCGTTGAGAAGAAAAAAATTATATAAAATTGAAAATGGTGATATCGTGTTCCCTCCTCCTACATATGATGATAGGGAAAGTTTTGTAAGCGCTTTAATAAAAAATGACATACAACCATGCGGAGCTACAGGAGGCGGTTAAGATGGACAATTACATGAGCTGGATAAAAATTGGTTTTTTTCTCAGCGTTCTGTTTTTACTTGCAGCGGCATGCAGTACCTCTCCCAAAATAGATAACACGGAAGGGAAAAAAGTTCGGCTGACCATGCATGTCTGGGGGAATCCTGCGGAGGTGAAGGTGTATCAGCGGGCGCTGGATGCATTTGAAAAGGAAAACCCAAATATCGAGGTTAAGCTGGTGCCTGTACCAGGAGATCAGTATGAGCAAAAGCTGCTGACACAGCTTCAGGGAAGCCGCGGACCGGACGTGTTTTATTCGTATGAGCCCACGATTGCACGTTTGATTGGAGCGAAGCAGGTGCAGCCGTTGGGTGAATTTTTAAAAAGTGATGCCAGTGATGTGAAGGCCGAAGATTTTCCGGAGGGATTGTGGGGCCCAGCCCAGCGTGATGGGGAAATTTACGGGGTCACTCCTGACTCGAATCCCATGGTGATGTACTACAACAAGAAGGTCTTTAAGGATGCCGGTGTGAAGACACCACAGGAATACTACGACGAAGGCAAGTGGAACTGGGATGCCTTTGAGGAGGTTACATCAAAGCTGAAGGCTGCCGGAAAGCAGGGCTATATTGCGGAAAACTGGTGGGCTCACTGGTATTCATGGGTGTGGTCGAATGGCGGTCGGATCTTTGATGAACAAGGCAAGTATGTGCTGAACCACAATGAAAAGGGCAAGGAAGCCTTCGGTTTTATGTACGATATGGTGAAAAAGGGAGATGCGGTATATCTCGGCTCGCTTCCCAAAGGGCAAGGGGCTGACGCGATGTTCATGTCCAATCAAGTCGGTATGCTGGCGGCGGGAAGATGGCTGGAGCCCTTGTTTAGCCAAAATAAAAGCCTCGATTTTGACTATATTTACTGGCCTTCCAACACGGGCAAAAATGAACCTGTCGCCATACCGGTTGCCTACGTAGCTGTGAACAAAAATAGTCCGCATGTGCAAGAGGCCATGAAGCTGGCAGCATTCTACGTCTCTGTGAAGGGGCAGGAGGCGCGGCTGGTTGAAGGTGGGAACGCCATGGGTACGCTTGCCGCCGCAGATGAGAGCATTATGAAAAAGGCAACGATTGAGCATTCAAGCTATTTGACCGAAGGACGTGACATAGGGCATGCTCATGGATCTGCATTGGCCTATGATGCTCAGGTACCGGGATTAAACTCGGATATCACAGAGACGATTGACCTAATGTTCCTGGGCAAACAGGATACAGCGGCAACGATTGAGAAGCTGAATCAGATCATATCCAAGGCGGTCAAGTAAGCACCGGATGGGATTGCGTCCGGGGAGGAAGGTGACAAGATGCAGAAAAAGCATCAAGCGCTGTGGGGCTATCTGTTCATTGGCCCCCAGTTTCTTGGTTTGTTATGTTTTTCGCTGTTGCCGTTGCTATATGCATTTTATCTGAGCTTTGTGAATTGGGACGGCTTTGGCGTGCCTTTGTTTGTCGGCTTGGACAATTTCAGGGGCCAGCTATCTGATCCTGATTTTTGGAAGGCACTTTTCAATACGATGTACTATATGGTACTGGTGATTCCGGCAGGTATTATTCTGGCTTTGCTTGTAGCGATTGTTCTCAATAAAGTGAAGGGCAAGGAAATATACCGTTTGTTCTTTTTCATGCCTGTTGTGACCAGCTCAGTATCGGTCGGGGTCATCTGGATGTGGATACTGAACGGCGAATTTGGCATTTTAAATCATCTGCTGCGAGCGATTGGGATTACAGGCCCGATGTGGCTTACGGATACGCAGTGGGTAATTCCGTCGATTGCGCTTTTGAGCATATGGCTGGGGCTGGGATATAATATGGTCATTTTTCTGGCAGGACTTCAGGGTATCTCCAAAAGTTACTACGAGGCAGCCGAAATTGACGGGGCCAGCAAGTTCCAGCAGCTAAGATATATTACACTGCCGCTATTGTCACCCACGACCTTTTTTGTCACAATCATGATGGTTATTAGCTCTTTTCAGGTGTTCGATCAGGCATTCGTCATGACGAATGGGGGACCAGCCAAAGCAAGCTATACGCTTGTGTACCACATTTACGATCAGGCGTTCATTGACTTCACAATGGGAGAAAGTGCTGCGGCAGCAATGATTTTGTTCGTGATCATCCTCGTATTTACACTGCTGCAATTTAAAATGCAAAAGAGGTGGGTGCACTATGGAGATTAGGCAAAAAAGCAGGGATTTCCTGCACCATGTGCTGCTCGCTGTCGGCTCTCTGATGATGTTTTTTCCATTCCTGTGGACGATTCTCAGTTCTCTGAAGGATATTTCGCAAATTTTTGTCGTCCCGCCCCAATGGATTCCCGATCCGTTTGTATGGAGCAACTATCCAGCTTCGCTGGAGGCCATGCCCTTCGTACAGGCGTATATGAACAGCTTTTACATTACGGTCATTATTGTGACGGCGACGCTGATTAGCGCATCCATGGCGGCATATGCTTTTGCTAAAATCCGTTTTCCGGGGTCGAATATCCTGTTCATCCTGTTCCTTGCTACGATGATGGTGCCCAAGCAGGTGACGATGATCCCACTGTATTTGGTGATGGACTGCATCGGGTGGCTGGATACGCATTGGTCGCTGATCGTGCCCGGAGCGTTGTTTAACGCGTTCGCGGTGTTCCTGCTACGCCAGTTCGTGATGGGGATTCCGCGCGATCTGGAGGAAGCGGCAGTCATGGACGGGGCGGGCTACATTCGTATTTACTGGAGTGTCATTCTGCCACTCATTCGTCCGGCATTGGCGGCGATAGGGATTTTCACCTTTTTGGGCGCGTGGAACAGCTTTCTCGATCCGCTGATTTACCTCAATACACCGGAGAAATTCACGGTTCCGCTGCTGCTTAACAATTTCAAAGGGCTGTATACCTCAGATTGGTCGCTAATGATGGCGGGTACCACGATTTCCGTCGTTCCGGTGCTGATCGTCTATATGATTGCTCAAAAGCAAATTATCGAAGGTATTACCTTGACGGGCATCAAGGGGTAGGGGCGTTTCCCTGCTCCTTTTTCTGTTCTTTCCGATACTGTAACGGGGTATGTCCGGTCAATTGCTTGAACACACGACCAAAGTGAGCGATGCTGTCAAAGCCCGTTTTTTCAGCGATGGCGGTCACTTTCCAGCTCGTTTCGCCCAAATACGCCCGAGCCTGTTGGACTCGAACATCCTGAAGGTATTCAACCAAGGTGAAGCCTGTTGTCTGCTTGAAAATACGGCATAAATACGTGCTGCTAATATAAAAATGTCCTGCCAACTGATCCAGGGTTAGCCTTTCCGCATAGTGGGCATGCAGGTATTCGATGACCGCATATACTCGCTGCTGCTTCTCGCTGCGTTCCGGCGCAATGGTGTCGGGGGTGGCCGATTGTATGCGTCCGATTCGGATAAGCAGTTGGAGCAGCAAGCTTTGGAGGTACATATGGCGGTAGGTATGGTCTTGGTGGTACTCATCCAGCATTTGCTGGAGCAGATGCTCCAGCTCACGCTGTTCCTCCGCCGAAGGGCGAAGCAGAAAGCTTTTCTCCGGCAAGAGAGTCTGACTCTGACCGCCGTAAGGAACGGTGTTTAGTAATGTGGCGACAAATTGCTCATCAAAGTTGATCAAAATCCGTTCATGACTGCCGTTGCCCTTGTTACTCGTACGGTGGAAATCGTGTTTGCTGATCCAAATCAGGTCACCCTTCTGTAGCGCGTATACCCGCTGATTGATGTAATAGTAGCGCTCTCCTGCCAGCAAATAATAGATTTCATGTGCTTGGTGAACATGGTCGGCGGACATACTGAACGGCTCCGTCCGTAGCGCTTGCTCAATGGCAAAGCGAGGTGTGGTGATCATATCAACTGTCCCCTTCATGAGAGAATTCAAGTGGATAATATATGTATATTTTAAGGGTGAATTCACAATAACTGCAAAGAATTTGCTCTTTCTTATACTATAAAATAAAAGTAATTCATGCAAAGGGTGTGAGCCAATTGGCTAAAATCAAATATGCACTTGTGGGTACCGGAGGAAGAGCCGAATTTTTTTACGGTGAAGTTGTTACCGTTTTCAAGGATACTTCGGAGCTGATCGCGTTCTGTGACGTCAATCAGACGAGAATGGACTATGCCAATCGGCTGTTGCAGGAGAAATATGAGCACGAGCCGATTCCAACCTATAAAGCTCATGAATTTGAACGGATGATCGCGGAAACGAAGCCGGATATCGTGATCGTCACGACCATCGACCGTGTGCATCATCAGTATATTATCCGGGCGATGGAATTGGGCTGTGATGTTATTTCCGAGAAGCCGATGACGGTGGATGAGGACAAATGTCAAGACATTTTGAATGCCATAGATCGCACAGGACGGAAGCTGCGTGTCACCTTTAACTATCGTTATGCGCCCCATAATACGAAAATACGCGAGGTGATCCTGGACGGGACGCTCGGTGAGGTGCTGTCCGTCAACTTTGAATGGCTACTGAATACGCAGCATGGCGCGGATTATTTCCGTCGCTGGCACCGGGATAAGCGCAATAGCGGCGGTCTGCTGGTGCATAAATCGACGCATCATTTCGATCTGATGAACTTTTGGCTCGGCTCGAAGCCGGAGACGGTGTATGCGATGGGCGATCTGAAATTTTATGGCCGGGAAAATGCGGAACAGCGCGGCGTGACTGAATTCTACCAGCGTGCGTACGGCAGCAAGGCAGCGGAAAATGACCCATTTGCGCTGCATCTTGACCGTAACGAGCACCTGAAAAGCATGTATTTGGATGCCGAGCATGAGGATGGCTATGTGCGGGATCAAAGCGTATTTGGCGACAATATTAGCATTGAGGACACGCTTAGTGTCATGGTGAAGTACAAGAACAAGACAGTCATGAACTACTCGCTGAATGCTTACATGCCTTGGGAGGGATTTATCATCGTGTTCAACGGCACCAAGGGACGGATGGAGGTACGGGTATCCGAGCAATCCTACGTTAATTCCGGGGGCAGTAAGGCAGACGAGGGGGCGTTAAAAGAAAAAACCATCACGATCTATCCCCACTTTGCAGCACCTTATGAGGTGGAGGTAGAGGAAGGTGTAGGTGGTCATGGCGGTGGTGATCCGGTCATGCTGCGGGATATTTTTGATAAGCCGGCGGATGATCGGTTTCATCGCGCAGCCTCACATATAGATGGAGCTTGGTCCATTTTAACGGGCATTGCCGCCAATCGCTCCATCCGTACGGGCCAGCCAGTGAAGGTGGAGGAACTGGTGCGCTTGTAATGAGCAGCAAATTTCATAACAAGAAGACCCCTCTAACTAGATTGAACAGAGGGGTCTTCTTGTTTGTATTCAAATATAGAATGCACCTTGTATCTAACGGTATTTTCGTTTTTCCACCTTGAAACCGATGATGTCCAAAGTTGGGGACGAGGGGCATACGTCTCCATTTGGTCCGCTGAAGGTGCCAGGCTTGTTCTTCCCGGCTAAATTCGATATGTGTTAGTTTCCATGGTTCTTCCAGTTGTAAAGCCAGTTGAAACATGTCCATAATCCAATGTTCATCACGGTTTAAAGGGGTCCACATCGCTCATCCGATCCTATTAACGTATTACCAAGCAGTATGGACTCTTTTTCTATGATTTAGACTTGCAGCCACGAGGTATAGCGACGAAGTGATTTCTTTTATATGCAGCTTCCTCCTTAACAGGAGGAACAGGAATGAGAGTCACACCTACGTTCCCCTTCATGTCGAGTATATTGCTTACATAAAAATGAACCTTTGAAATAGCTTAAATCATGGAATGAGTCGCACAGTTTACAGGAAATCCCATTACTATACTTCCCTATATCCAAAAAGTTGGTACACTCCACACAGAGTCTAAGAGCTATACAAAACTAGATTATTACTTCCCAAAACTTGTTCCTGGGAACAAGGTGTAGCGATCCAAATATTGAGTTGACTTCGGAACGACCATTACAGATTTAATTTTATTGGTTCCCTCAAACGTGAATTTCCATTTTTCAACTTTGACTTTGTAATCATCTTCTGCGGTGACTCGTTGTACAATGCGTACAGTTAAGCTGCTTTCAGTTCGATCAACAGGCTGCATTTCTACAATGGAACCCATATTATACGTTCCGGCAGGGAAGCTTTCCTGGTAAAGATCGGTCTTGAAATTCGGTGCATTTAAGGCAATTACATCTTCCTTTCGTCGCTCATCATAGGCCATAATCCATTCAAACGCTAGATTGCGGTTATTGACATACGATACACTGCTGACTTCACGCTCGAAATTGGGATCAGAATTGACATAAACTGATTTGCTTTTGTTGTCCCACTGAATATCTGCTCCCAGGCCATCCGATATCGCACGAAGTGGTACATAGACTGATCCGTTGATTATTTTTGGTGCAGCGCCAGACTCGACGTTGTGCCCATGTACAAAGACTTTCGGAGCTAGAGTTGCAGCGTAAGCGCCTGCACTAAATACGGAAGTAAGAAAGATACCAGCCAGCCCGACTTTGATAGCACGTTTCATGTTTTATTCGCCTCCAAATTGTATGTGATAAGATAGACGGAATTTAACCAAATAGGTTTCAATTTAAAGGCGGCTTTTGTATTTGGTTTATTATATAGAAACCATAGAAAGTGGAACTTGGTGATTCGGCAAAAAATGTTAATCGATATGAACGAAAGGGACTTAGGGAAAGAGTTTGAGTTAATGATGACTTTGACCTGGCAAAACCGAATAACGGGCATTCGCCCTGCCTATGTGAGGGCGAACACGAGAGAGAAATACATTACCTACAGGACGCCATGGCGAAAAGGAACTATTTTCAAAACTCTCATTGCGTACTTGAGTAACTCTAAATTTAGTTTGACGTTTAGTTCGGTATCTAAGAATTGGAGGGACAACTTTTTTAATCCGGCGGCTAACTCTTTTAACAGACATTTTGCCAACTCCGTTACTATAAAAAGTTAGTATAAGGTATGTGGCTCTCATTTAGAGGGTGTTAGTTATCGGCACATAATTGTGGGGAGACTGTTTCTACTATATTTCCGTGTATCCCGTTTATATTATAGCGAGTGGGACAAGGTAACCGGTGGGAAAGACACAGCGAAGCTACCCGAAAGGGGTGTTGCCGTGTCTCTTGATCTGATCGTTAAGATTCTTGACGCTGTGATGAAGATGGTCAGTATTACTACTGGTCTGAAGACTTTGGTCCAGGCATATTTTATTATTTGTCGGCAGTCAGTTCCCGGGTTCCCAGCTGTTGTACAGGACGATGGTTATCGGGGAAAATGGCAGCAAACCGCTTGATTTGGTCTGCGGACATTTCAATAGGCTGCTCCAGCACTGTCCAATTTACATGTTCTGTGCATGGCGGGGTAGTCAGCGATCCGTTGTAGCGAACGGAGTGCAGGTCTTTTGGCAGCAGCGCAGCGAGATTTATTTCTTCATCCAGAGCCGCTTCTTGGGTAATATCCTTCGGCAGTTTGGACCAAATGCGGTTGAAAGCCTTGTTTTCTTGGCCACTTTGAATAAGGACCCCTAAGACAGCTGTGCTTCCGTTGTCGCTTTGATGGACAAAATGAAGCTCCATTTCAGCATTTTTACCATCGATTTGATGTTCGCTCGGGTGATGAAAATGAAACTG
The DNA here is from genome assembly GCF_000520815.1 of Paenibacillus maysiensis. Taxonomy (GTDB): domain Bacteria; phylum Bacillota; class Bacilli; order Paenibacillales; family Paenibacillaceae; genus Paenibacillus; species Paenibacillus maysiensis. The sequence goes on from NZ_ASRY01000175.1 coordinate 14,720, forward strand.
CTTTAAAGTGAATTTAGTACCGTCCAGCATGATGTTATTGCTGGCATCGGCAACATTGATTTGCACAGTATGCCCATTATTCAAAATGGATGCTTTCGTATTGGTGTAATGAACTTGCAGCGGTTGCTGCGTTTGCGATGCTTCCAGATGGGTATGCTCTATATTGACAGGAGATTGTTCGTGGCCGTTACCACAGGCAACAAAATCTTTTTCCAGCTCTCCCCAATGTTCCGGTCCCTGATCTCCTTCATAGGACCAGTGCGGTCCTTTCTGAACAACTGCATGAGCGTTGTTAGCTGATGAGGATGAAGTGCTGGTGGTGCTAGAAATGGCGGGCTGTGAATTGCATCCTGTTACCGACACAACCAAGATAATGGCAAATATGCTGAATAGGCAACCTTTCCAGTTTTTTTTCATGTTTCTTTATCCTTCTTCCAAAATAGATTATGTGAAACTTTTTACATTGTAAATTATTGTACAAAGTTTCTACAAGGGTCCAAGGACTTAGAAAGAAGCGTTTTTCGATTAATTAGTTTTAAGTTGGATTTATGCTTGTCCTTTTTGGGAAAAAATTACTATAATAATGGAGTGTCCACTACAAAATAATTCCATATCTATTTAAAGGAGAGATCTACATGAAAGCAGCAATTGTTACAAAAGACAAGAGAGTCAGTGTAGAAGAGAAACCTTTACGCTCCCTGAAGCATGGAGAAGCGTTAGTCCAAGTCGAATACTGCGGAGTTTGCCACACAGATTTACATGTAAAAAATGCAGATTTCGGTGATGTCACAGGCAGAGTTCTGGGGCATGAAGGTATTGGAAAAGTCATTGAATTAGGTGAAGGAGTAACCAGTCTTAAGATTGGTGATCGCGTAAGTATTGCCTGGATGTTCGAAAGCTGCGGTCACTGCGAATATTGCCTAACCGGGCGGGAAACGCTGTGCCGTGAAGTTAAAAATGCCGGATATACGGTAGACGGTGCAATGGCAGAGCAATGTATTGTCACAGCTGACTACGCGGTCAAAGTACCAGATAGTCTTGACCCTGCCGCTGCAAGTAGTGTAACTTGCGCAGGGGTTACAACATATAAAGCGGTTAAAGTAAGTGAAATCAAACCAGGACAATGGATCGGTATCTTTGGCATTGGTGGCTTGGGTAACCTGGCTGTGCAATACGCCAAAAATGTATTCAATGCTAAAGTTGTAGCCTTTGACATTAGTGATGAAAAACTAGAACTGGCCAAACAAATTGGTGCTGACTATATTGTTAACAGCATGAAAGAAGATCCGGTCGCCCGAGCCAAGGAGTTAACAAACGGTGCTGGTCTGGATGCAACCGTGGTTACTGCTGTTGCCAAAACACCGTTCAACCAGGCCATCGACGTTGTAAAGGCTGGCGCGCGTGTTGTAGCTGTAGGTCTTCCAACCGATAAGATGGATCTGGACATTCCACGTCTGGTTCTGGACGGCATTCAAGTTATCGGCTCCTTGGTCGGCACTCGTGAAGACCTTAAAGAAGCGTTCCAGTTCGCTGCAGAAGGTAAAGTCGTCCCTCTTGTACATAAACGTCCGCTCGAAGACATTAATGAAATCTTCGAGGAGATGGAGCATGGCAAGATCCAAGGACGCATGGTCATTGATTTCACGAAATAAAATGGTATCCAATTCGTAACCCTTGGAATTCGGAGAGAGAAAGCGCCTGCTGATGTATTGCAGGCGCTCTTTTTGGCTTTACAGCTTATTCAGAATGTTATCCTCCAGTACAGCGGATTTATCCCCGTACTCTTTAATAATATGCTTTTCTCCCCAGGCGCACAGAGAATCCAAAATGCCCGTCAGACTGCAACCATATTCACTAAGCTCATACTCCACTTTGGGAGGCACCTGATTGTAGCTAATTCGATTGACGATGCCGTCTTCTTCTAATTCCCGAAGCTGCTGCGTCAGCATTTTTTGTGTAATCGAAGGCATGATGCGTTTCAATTCGCTTGTCCGCATTTTTCCATGTTTCAAATGACACAGGATCACACACTTCCACTTCCCACCGATAACCTCTAAAGTCGCCTCAACCGAGATGTTGTATTTTTTCTGACCCAATGTCGATCCCTCCGTATGGTTCACTTTTTGTTTAGGGTACTTTTTGGTACCTATATCACTAAAAAGTACGTACTGTTCATAATTGCTTGAATAACTCATAATAACATCTGCTGGTCGAAGATTTCTATAGATAGGAGTGAAAGACATGTCGTCAGACTCAAAACGAAGTATTTGGCCATTACTGGCTTTAGCCGTAAGCGCCTTTGCCATTGGAACAACTGAGTTCATCAGTGTGGGACTACTTCCCTTGATCGCTGAGGACCTGCACATATCCGTAACCATGTCCGCCTTAACCGTCACGTTGTACGCATTAGGGGTAACCATCGGGGCTCCCGTTTTGACCTCGTTAACATCCAGTGTTCCCCGTAAAACGCTGCTGCTGTGGATCATGATTGTATTTATTGCAGGCAACAGCCTCGCTGCGTTCTCCAGTGGAATTGTCATGCTGTTGATTGCACGTGTGGTCTCGGCGTTCTCCCATGGGGTGTTCATGTCCATCGGCTCCACCATCGCAGCCGATCTTGTACCCAATGACCGCCGAGCCAGTGCCATTTCCATTATGTTCTCCGGGCTGACCGTAGCCACGGTCACGGGTGTACCCTTGGGAACCTTTATCGGGCAGCAATGGGGCTGGCGAGCGGCATTCATGGCAATTGTGATCGTCGGTGTGGTGGCACTCATCGCGAATCTGATTTTGCTGCCATCCAATCTGCGCAAAGGGAACAGAACCCCCTTCCGCGAGCAGGTCAAACTGGTTACCAATGGTCGCTTGCTGCTCGCCTTTATCATTACAGCATTGGGGTATGGAGGCACGTTTGTCGTGTTTACTTATTTATCTCCATTACTTCACGACATAACCGGATTTAAGCAAAGTACGGTAACGTTCATTCTTTTGCTGTATGGAATCGCGATTGCCATAGGGAATGTCATTGGTGGAAAAGCTGCGAACCGCAAGCCGCTTTCAGCTTTATTTTACATGTTCCTGATTCAAGCTGTCGTCCTGCTCGTCCTGCTGTTCACCGCTCCTTTTAAAACCGCCGGACTGATTACGATTTTCTTCATGGGATTGCTTGCGTTCATGAACGTGCCCGGCCTACAGGTATATGTGGTGATGTTGGCTGAACGTTTTGCCCCCAAAGCCGTAGATGTCGCTTCTGCCGTCAATATCGCTGCTTTCAACGCGGGAATTGCGATTGGAGCTTATGTAGGTGGAATGGTGACGGATGCTCTGGGTCTCATTCATACGACCTGGATCGGGGCGATTATGGTTTTCGCTGCGGTTCTACTCACAGGCTGGAGTCGCACGCTAGAAAAAAGGGATACAATCACCGCAATAGGTTCACAATCTTAATAAATGCAGAGAGGAAGATAAACAATGACTCAAAACTTACAAAGCACAACAACATTGCACAATGGAGTTCACATGCCTTGGTTCGGAATCGGGGTATTTAAAGTGGAGGAAGGCTCAGAGCTGGTCGATGCCATCAAAACGGCTGTGAAGCATGGTTATCGCAGTATAGATACTGCCGCAGCTTATGCTAACGAAAACAGTGTAGGACAAGCCATCCGCGAGGCTCTTCAGGAAAATAACCTGTCCAGAGAAGACCTTTTCGTAACGTCCAAAGTGTGGAATGCCGATCTGGGGTATGAAGAGACACGGGCAGCCTATGAAGTAAGTCTGGACAAGCTGGGTCTGGACTATCTGGATCTGTATCTGATTCATTGGCCGGTTCAAGGGAAGTATAAAGAAGCCTGGAGAGCTTTGGAGTCCTTATATAAAGAAGGGCGGATCAAGGCTATCGGAGTCAGCAACTTCCAGATTCATCATTTGGAAGACGTTATGAAGGATGCAGAGATCGCACCAATGGTGAATCAGGTGGAGTTTCATCCACAATTAACACAAGCCGAGCTGCTGCAATTCTGTCAAAAGAACAATATTCAAATGGAAGCCTGGTCCCCGTTAATGCAAGGCCAACTGCTCGATCATGCGGTACTGCAAGACATAGCGACCAAGTATGGCAAATCGGTGGCGCAAGTGATTTTACGCTGGGATGTGCAACAGGGAGTTGTCACGATTCCCAAGTCTACCAAGGCGCATCGGATTGTCGAAAATGCCGACATTTTTGATTTTGAATTGACGCAAGAGGATATGGACAGAATTCAGGCGTTAAATGCGAATCATCGGGTAGGTCCCGATCCGGATAACTTTGATTTTTAAACTCTATTTGCAAGATACGCCGTTCCTTTCTTCATTGAAGGGAGCGGCGTTTTTTTGTCCATGATGGGTCTGGAGCCACAGCATTCCAACCCCGCCATATGTTATTATAGGGGGATGAAAAAAAGACGTTTTGGAAGCTTGCGAAAATGAAGACAATCCGGGGGAACACATGAATAAGACGATTGCAGATATAGCCCAAATGGCTGGCGTATCCAAGAGCACGGTATCCCGTTTTTTGAACGGCGGGGCTGTCAGTGTGGATACTAGACGTAAAATTGAAAAGGTGGTCAAGGCCACGGGTTATGTCCCTAATACCTTTGCCCAGAGCCTGAAAGCGAAGCGGACTAACATTATCGGAACCGTTGTGCCACGTCTGGATTCCTTCGCGACATCCCATACGCTGATGGGTATAGATCAAGAGCTGCGGGCCCAGCATTATCAGATGCTGATCTCGAATACAAGCCAGGATGTGAAGCGTGAAATCGAAGCCATTTACGAGCTGGGTCGGCAAAAGATTTCCGGTATTATTTTACTGGCTGCTGAAATTACCGATGAGCATCTGACCGCGATCCGCGACATTGCGATTCCGGTTTTGCTGGTAGGGCAGCAGCACACGCAGCTTCACAGCCTTATCCATGACGACTACCGGGCGGGATATGATATCGGCGCATATGTTCTGTCACAGGGCCACCGTGAGATTGCCTACGTCGGTGTTACGGAAAGGGATGTCGCTGTCGGCGTGCGGCGCAAGGAGGGCTTTAAGCAGGCTGTTCGGGATGCATTGACCGATCAAGCTCATATGGACGATGTGAAGCAACTGGAGCAGTCGGCTGGGTACGATATCAGATACTATGAAACCGGATTTAAAATGTCTGATGCACGGGTGGCTGCGTCTGCGATTTTAGATGGATTCAAGCCATCCTTAATGGTGTGTGCTACGGATAATATTGCGCTTGGCGTGATCAACGCGGCGTATTCCAGAGGGATTACCATTCCATCGGAATTGTCGGTGACTGGCTTCGGGGGATACGATATTACAGAGGTGATTCATCCTGCGCTGACAACCGTGCAATATCCGTACATGGAAGCAGGACGCGTAGCGGCGCAAAATATTGTAAGGCTGGTAGAACACAAACCGGTAGAGAAAGTGACTGTTATGAATTATTCTCTGATAGAGAGAGAAAGCGTTGACAAACGCTGAACAGGTGGATTATAATTTCTTCGAAACCGGTTCCACGGCACTCGGGCACAAAGTGGAATCGGTTGCAAATCTATGGATAAGTGTATTTTTTTAATCGTATAGGAACCGGTTCCTATATATTATTTTTCGTCAAATTGGAACCGGTTCCTGAAACGAAAGTTTTAATACAGAATGAGGTACACCTATGAAAATGACAAAAGAACAAAAGTATCGACTGATTGAGCAGGCAGAGCCTGGTGAAATAGCCAGCTTGGAGAAAAAGGTGGAGCAATGTCACTGGCGGCAGGAGTTTCATATTCAGCCATCGACAGGCTTGCTCAATGATCCCAATGGCTTTTCGTATTATCAGGGTGAATACCATTTGTTCTATCAGTGGTTCCCGTTTGGAACCGATCATGGAATGAAATACTGGTATCATTTGAAGTCCAGAGATTTGGTCACATGGGACGACGCAGGCATCGGTATCGCACCGGGTGATTACTTTGATTCACATGGTGCTTATTCAGGTAGCGCGATGGAGCATGAGGGCAAGCTGTATATGCTATATACGGGAAATACACGTGACGGGGACTGGATCAGACATCCTTATCAATGTATGGCCGTTATGGATGAGAGCGGTCTCATTACAAAATGGGAGCATCCCGTTATTCCGAACGTGCCGGAAGGATATACGGATCATTTTCGTGATCCCAAGCTGTGGAAGGACGGGGACAGCTTTTATTGTGTGATCGGTGCCCAGAGAGCGAATGCAACAGGCTGCGCCATCCTTTATCGGTCAACCGACCTCCATACGTGGCAGTTTGAGGGGGAACTGCGGACAGGGCTGGAGACGTTTGGCTACATGTGGGAATGCCCGGATTATTTTGAACTGGACGGCTCGGGTGTATTGGTATTTTCTCCTCAGGGACTGGAGCCTTCCGGGGATGAGTACCACAACATTTATCAGTCGGGCTATGTGATCGGCAAACCGCTGGATACCCAAACCAGAATATTGGAGCACGGCGTATTCCGCGAGCTGGACCGTGGCTTTGACTTTTATGCACCGCAGACGATGATCGACCCGCAGGGGCGGCGTATTATGGTGGCGTGGATGGGATTACCGGATATCGACTATCCGACAGATCCGAACGGATGGGCGCATTGCCTGACGCTGCCGAGGGAGCTTATGCTTCATGAGGGTAAACTCATACAAACGCCGATACCTGAGCTGACTACGCTGCGTAGAAAGCGTGAGGAGCGGGTAGCCGACACATTAACGTCGGAGAGCAAAACCTATACGGGCTTCAAGGGTACGGCTTATGAGCTGATTTGTGAGTATGATCTTTTGAGCGCCAAGGCTTGCGGTATTGAATTCCGCGCAAGTGCGACCGAGAAAACGGTAATCCGATATGATGCCGTCAGCCGCAAGCTTGTGCTGGACCGTTCGCAATCGGGTGAGTCTGTCGCTGATTCGTATGGTGAGATAAGACAGTGCGCCATGAATGGGGACCGTATCAAGCTTCATCTGTTCGTGGATACGTCTTCGGTTGAAATTTTTGTCAATGATGGGGAAGAGGTGTTCACCAGTCGTATTTTTCCGCACCCAGAGAGTGACGAAATACGCTTTTTTGCCGACAAGGGAGAGACTCTCTTCCAAGCGGTAAAATGGGATTTTACATGAATATTCAACATCATCAAGTGGATCGTTAATCATCAATAACATAACGGAATGAACGAGAGGATGAACATCATGGCGGAGAACCGGGAAATAGCCAAAGAAGTGATCGAGGCAATCGGTGGGCAGGATAATATTGCGTCCTTTGCTCACTGCGCGACACGCCTGCGGATTATGGTGCATGACAAGGAGAAGATTGATCAGAAAAAGGTCGAAGAAATCGACAAGGTCAAAGGAGCATTTTTCAACTCGGGTCAGTATCAGGTTATTTTTGGTACAGGTACGGTCAATCGGATTTTTGAAGAGGTCGAGAAGCTCGGAGTGACCGGTACATCTAAAGAAGAAGTGAAGAGTCAGGCGAAAAAGGAAGGCAACGTCTTCCAACGCTCCATTCGTACCTTTGGCGACGTATTTGTACCGATCATTCCGGTGCTGGTTGCTACGGGGCTGTTCATGGGCTTGCGGGGCTTGCTTACCCAGCCGCAAATTCTGGCCCTGTTCGGCATGACGCCGCAGGATATTTCACCGAATTTCCTATTGTTTACCCAAGTATTGACGGATACGGCTTTTGCTTTTCTACCTGCGCTGGTTGCGTGGTCAGCCTTTAGAGTATTCGGCGGCAGTCCGGTGCTCGGTATCGTTCTCGGTCTGATGCTGGTGAACCCGGCCTTGCCCAACGCCTATGGTGTTGCGGACGGCTCAGCTCATCCCTTGACGATGTTCGGCTTCATCCCTGTGGTGGGTTATCAGGGCTCGGTATTGCCAGCCTTCTTCGTGGGTTTGATCGGAGCCAAGCTGGAACGGGGGCTGCGCAAACGGGTACCCGAAGCGCTGGATCTGATTCTTACGCCATTTTTAACACTGTTGATCATGATTATACTGGGGCTGTTTGCCATCGGTCCGGTTTTCCATTCTCTTGAAGTGTGGGTACTGCAAGGAACGACGTTTGTACTGGATTTGCCTTTCGGTATTGCAGGGATTGTTATCGGTTTTCTGCATCAAATTGTCGTCGTTACGGGTGTGCATCATATATTTAATTTTCTGGAAATTCAACTACTCGAAAAGAATGGCGTAAACGCCTTCAACGCGATCATTACTTGCGCTATGGCTGCCCAAGGTGCGGCTTGTCTGGCGGTTGGACTAAAAACGAAGAACGGCAAGCTGAAAGCGTTAGCGCTTCCTTCCTCGTTGTCCGCTTTTCTGGGGATTACAGAGCCGGCTATTTTCGGGGTTAACCTGAGATACATGAAGCCTTTTGTCATGGGGCTGATCGGTGGGGCGGTTGGCGGGTTTATCGCTTCGATCTTCCATTTGGCGGCTACAGGTATGGCCATTACTGTCATTCCTGGCACGTTGCTCTACATGAATCATCAGCTTCCGCTTTATATTTTGGCGAATGTGGCTGCTATGGCTGTAGCTTTTGTCCTGACCTGGATGTTTGGTTATAACGATAAAATGCTGGAGGAAGTCAAAACAGCAGGTTCTTCAAATTAACACCGCCCAGGTGGCACGAATAAGTACGCATACGTGTATTAATGAACTGTAACGGTCGCCCTACTTTGGAGCGCTCTTGGCCCTTGTTGTAAAAGGGCTGCTAGAGAAAGCATCCAAGTGGGGCGGCCGTTTTTCTTTAAACTTTAGCATTTCGTATCCGGTTACGCATCATGACTTTGGCCGCCAGTCAGTTCGGAACGCAACGGGTTGCCAGAGTATTTACAATGGCATGGACTTGGGTCGTAGAATAGTTTCCTTCCTTTAATGCGGTATTCCTTGACAAACTGTAGCGATTTTTATCAAATTCCGAAAAACAAAATTTTATGTCAATGAGTTAAAAATTTTAAAAAATATATATGATGGTTATTTTGTGTGTTATTGTATATAAGTTGTTAAAATTTAGTATTTGGAGGCGATTATCTGTGAAAAACTTCTTGTAACAATGCTAGTTATTATGTTAGTGGCCCATTGGGCTGAATCCTGCAAGCTCTTATGCAGATTCATCTTCATCGGCTAAAGCCCCTTCTAACCAGTCCCTATTCCCACCCTACTCCTCAATTGTTAATTCGGATACGCTCTTGAGCGGTTTGACGCTTGAAGAGTATAATGAAGCTATAGCCAATGCAGTTCCACTGGAGTAAGTAATTGTAAAAAGCGATAAAACTCAATCCATTGAAAAAATTTCCCCTATGGCTGTGCCATCTTGGTCATTTAGCCACCTAAGTCGTAACGATGTTATTAAATCTTTTTAAATGGATTACTTTTGGAAGGGAGGAAGTGAGTGTGAACAAGCGACTCAGACCAGCTGTTATTATCTTAAGTCTAATTGTCGTTGTCGGAGGGGCGGTGGCTGTTATCAAAAGTCAGACCTTTGCGAACAGCAGTAAGCCTCAAACCCAAACTACCAATGATCCTGACTGGCTCACACCTGAGAAAAAGAAGGAGATAAACGAGAAAGTGTTATCTTCACAAGCAGAAATTATACACTCAAAATATGGAGATTTTTTCCCTGTTGAAGTTCCGAATAAGTATCCAAGCGATCAAGTCGCAAATTGGGACAATAAAGAGGAGATAACAGCACAGACAAAGCAAATTATCTATAATAATTTTGTTTACGAAAAAAAAGAGAAAAAAAACTAATTTTTTCCGGAACGCTTGTAAAAATGAGCGTTCTTTTTTGTGCGCCATGCATGGGCGCGTAACTAGGCGGTGAAAGTCCGCTATGGGGGCTGACAGTTGCCAACCATTAGCCAAGAGCAAGGGTGTCCGCCGTGAGGCGGAATCCGAAGGAAGCTGGCATTACTTGCGCTATGGCTGCCCAAGGTGCGGCTTGTCTGGCAGTTGGGCTGAAAACGAAGAACAACAAGCTGAAAGCGTTAGCGCTTCCTTCCTCGTTGTCCGCTTTTCTGGGATACGGAGCCAGCTATTTTCGGGGTCAACTTGAGATATATGAAGCCTTTTGTCATGGGGCTGATCGGTGGGGCAGTCGCCGGGTTTATCGCTTCGATCTTCCATTTGGCGGCTAC
>NZ_ASRY01000176.1 GCF_000520815.1 Paenibacillus maysiensis
TGAAACTGACGAGATAAAATATCTCTTTTACACTCCGATTTCATACAACCTTACGGCATGTACCGAAATCTTCGCGGTTGATTTTGCGAACAAAATCATTTACTCACTCGTTGTTCAGTTTTCAAAGATCAAACATTTCTTTTTCGCTTCAGGGTTTCTTTCATCCCCTCAGCAACTTTTATAGTATATCATGTATCTCTCAGTCGTGTCAACACTTTTTTTTGAAAGTGTTTTTCGCTCTATTTGATAACACTTGAAGCGACAAGAAATAATATATCATACTTTTATTATATCATGCAACTGTTTTTTCAAAAAAAACTTACTTAAGTAACAATACACTCTATATATATCTCTCTTTGAAGCATTAAGTTAATGATTTCCCCGTTTACCTGCACCAACGGACGAGTCGGATGGTCTCGATCGGCAAATATAATTTCCCCTATACGGTTATCATTGAGACGCACCTTGGTTCCATTATTGAATTGAGTGAGCTTTTGAATGAAAACCTGTACAACACCCGGGTCCAGCTTACCAAATGATTCTGATTTGATTTGCTCCAGTACCAGATATGGAGATTGCGCTGGTCGGTAGGTCTTCTCCAATGTCATGGCGTGGAATACATCAGCCACTCCAACGATTTTAGCGTAAATATGGATTTGCTCCCCTTTGAGTCGCAACGGATATCCTGTACCATCCACTTTCTCATGATGCTGAAGAGCTGCCAAACGCACCCCTTCATTAATGGCCTTCACATTTTTGAGTAACTGGTAGCCTAATGACGTGTGCTGGCGAATTTCTTCCTGCTCCTCCCACGTTAATTTAGAGGGCTTGTACAGGATGGCCGGGTCCATTTTAGCATTACCAATATCATGGAGCAATCCAGCAAAAGCAACCTGCATCCAGTCCTTTTGGGGCAAGCCAATCCATTGGGCAATAGAATACGAAGTCAGAGAGGTTAGTACCGCATTGTGAAAAATATAATCAACCTCAATCATGGCACGCGGAGTACTTGTCATTACATTATAGCGCTGGATGTATACCAGTAAGGCTTCCAACTGGCCCCGCAACTCATATATGGATAGATTAGATACGAGTACCGATTGGAATGCATTTTTTACGAGCATCACCATTTTGTCGTACTCTTCCTGGAATAAAACGGACTCATCCCGCTCCTCTAATGAAGGGAATTGCGCTTCAGGCGCTCCAGCTCGAGCAGTAGCATGATCTACACCAGCTTTTGCCGAACCATCAGGCCCTACTTCTACTTGCTGGATCAGGAACGCTTGTAAAATCTCCAAATCACGCGGTAGCAGAATACGGCCCTTCGGAAGCAGCAAGCTGCCCATTTCAGTAAATACGTCGCTTTGCAATCTAAGTCCTGCTTTTAATTCGGATACGGGTACTGTTGTCATGGTCAACCTCTCTGTTCTCATAACAGCAGCTCCAGCTGCCAGTTTTTATTATGTCATTATATTACTTGAACCTGCTCCTGTACATTCATTTTATATGATTTGCAGCATACTTACTGTATTCATCTGTCGGCAATAGAAAAAGACTCCCTGACCCAATGGCCAAGGAGTCTTCCCCGTCATTTAAAAACCAATACCACTGTTTATTTTGGTGGATTGTTATTTGTCTTCAGAAGGCTCAGAATCGTTACCTTCTGCATTTTCTACATCCGTGCCAAGAGCTGAATTAGCTGGTGAATGAGATTCACCCTCACCGATTTCTTGGTTAGCATCCTGCTCCTCGAGCAGTTCACCGAGCAATTCATCCTGCTCCTCATTCTTGTTTGCACGACATACAGTAGCAACTGAATCATCTTCGCGGATGTTGATCAACCTTACCCCTTGTGTATTCCGACCCATCGTGGAAATTTCCTCCATGCTGGTCCGAATCAAGGTTCCGCTGGCTGTAATGATCATCAGATCCTCTTCGGTTTTTACAACCTTGAGGCCGACAACCGGGCCATTTTTATCTGTGACGTTAATCGTCTTGATACCCTTACCTCCACGGCTTTGGATACGGTAATCCACTACAGGAGTACGTTTACCATAGCCTTTGGCCGTTACGATCAGGATATCCAGGCTGGTATCAACAATATCCATGCCTATTACAGCATCACTCTTATCAAGAGTAATACCTTTAACCCCGGTAGCACTACGGCCCATGGAGCGTACATCGCTCTCAGGAAAGCGAATCGACATGCCTTGCGCCGTACCAATGATCATTTCTTGCTGTCCATCGGTCAGCTTCACTTCGATCAGGGCATCATCTTCACGCAAGTTGATAGCGATCAGACCACCCTTGCGGATATTAGCATAGTTATCAAGCGGTGTTTTCTTGATAATCCCTTGCTGAGTAGCAAAGAACAGATAGCTGTCCTCTACAAATTCCTCAATTGGAATGACCGCATTGATCGACTCGCCCTGCTCAATCTGAATCAGGTTAATGATCGGTGTCCCACGGGCTGTCCGGCTTAGATCAGGAATCTCGTAAGCCTTAATCCGATATACCTTACCCTTGTCGGTGAAGAATAACAAATGATGATGTGAATTCGTAATGAATAGATGCTCTACGAAATCCTCATCCTTGGTGTCCATCCCCACTACACCACGACCGCCGCGTTTTTGACTACGATAAGTAGTCACGGGAAGACGTTTAATATATCCAGTATGGGTTACAGTAATGATAACATCCTCACGCGGAATAAGATCCTCATCCAGAATGCTCTCTTCACCCACTGTGATTTCAGTACGGCGCTCATCTGCAAAACGTCCTCTGAGCTCATTAAGCTCATCGCTGATAATGCTGAGTACTAGATGTTCGTTGGCCAAAATTTCACGGTATTCCGCAATTTTTTGCAGCAACTCATTATATTCGTTCTCAATCTTCTCACGTTCCAAGCCGGTCAGGCGTTGCAGACGCATATCAAGAATCGCCTGAGCCTGTTCCAGAGACAGCGAGAAGCGCTCAATTAATCCTTCGCGTGCCGCTTCGGCAGTTTGGGAGGAACGAATCAGTGAAATAACCTCATCCAGATGATCGAGGGCAATACGCAAGCCTTCCAGAATATGTGCTCTGGCCTCAGCCTTTTTCAGATCAAATTCTGTACGACGACGAATAACTTCAACCTGATGCTTGAGATAATGATACAGAACATCTTTCAGGTTCAGAATCTTCGGCTCGTTATTTACAATCGCGAGCATATTGATGCCGAAAGTGGACTGCATTGCCGTATGCTTGAACAAATTGTTCAAAACAACGTTCGGGTTCACATCCCTGCGCAACTCGATAACGACACGCATACCCGTACGGTCCGATTCATCCCGCAGATCGGTAATGCCTTCAATACGCTTCTCGCGTACTAATTCAGCAATCTTTTCGACCAGACGAGCCTTATTGACTTGGTAAGGCAACTCATGCACGATAATCCGTGCTTTATTGCCAATCTCTTCTATGGTAGTCTTGGCACGCATGGTCACAGATCCGCGACCAGTCTGGTACGCCTGACGAATGCCAGACCGCCCTAAGATATAACCTGCTGTGGGGAAATCGGGCCCTTGAATATAATCCATCAGTTCCATTGGCGTAATGTCAGGGTTTTCGATTAGTGCTTGTACACCATCGATAACCTCTCCCAAGTTATGGGGAGGAATATTGGTTGCCATTCCGACTGCAATCCCGCCGACACCGTTCACCAGCAGATTAGGATAACGTGCAGGCAACACGACTGGCTCGCTCTCTTCGCCATCGTAGTTTGGCATGAAATCAACGGTCTCTTTGTTCAAATCACGCAGCATTTCCATTGCAATCTTCGATAATCGTGCTTCGGTATAACGCATCGCAGCCGCCATATCTCCATCAACGGAACCAAAATTACCGTGTCCATCCACCAGCATATAACGCAAGGAAAAATCCTGCGCCATCCGAACCATCGTATCGTATACGGCCGTATCACCATGTGGGTGATATTTACCGATAACTTCACCGACGATTCTTGCTGATTTTTTGTAAGGCTTGTCTGGCGACATGCCCAGTTCGGACATCGCGTACAAAATACGACGGTGTACCGGCTTCAGTCCGTCCCGCACATCAGGCAAGGCACGGCTGACAATAATACTCATGGCATAATCCATAAAGGATTCGCGCATTTCCACTCCGATATCCCTATTGATGATTTGCGAGTTATTTTGATCCGCCATGCTGGTCCTCCTTCTCGTCCTTCATTCATTACTCTCTATGTGAAAAGCCTAACAAGATACTGCCTATATACTCCGCTCTGTAAGCAGGATTTTGGCTGAAATCCTCATCTGTATAATTATATTACTTTCACAAAAAGAGCACAATTAAACGCATCTGTCCGCTTTACAGCGTAAATCTCTCAGAGATTGCCCTTCTGTGAGCAGCAGAATGACCCAGGCATCTTACGGTCACAGGTCCTGATCATGACAAATTCCCCCGAACTGGGGATTAGCCCCCACCCTAAAGGCCTTTTCCACATACAATACGTATACGGTCAGGGCTAACTGAGCACAATTCCGAAAAAACGCCGTATTCCTCTATTATATCATTGTTTTACGCACTTGTCCTTTAGTTTCCCTTGTTTTGTTAAGCGTTTTGAATTCCATGGAACATGACTTACATTTTCAAAAGAAAGGGATGAGAATACTTGTCTATTCAACGAGTATCCAGTAAGTGGACCAAAACAAATATCATTCTCCCCAATCCGATGTTGTCCGCTTATGTACCGGAAACACGTTTGTATGCAATGGAGCACTTGAATGAAATGTTGGCAATGTACGGAACCGTCTATATTAAGCCGGATAACGGTACTTATGGGAAAGGGGTTATGCGTGCAGAGAGACTCACTGAACCGCTTCCACCGACTGAAGAAGGAATCATCGGGGAGAGGACGTGGTACATCCTTCGTTATGAGGTAGAGACCCACACCTTCGAAAACCTGGAGGACCTGCATAATGCAGTTTCTAACCGCATACGGAAGCGCCCTTATCTAATTCAACGAGGAATTCCCCTTCTTCATCATGATGCGTGTCCCTTTGATCTACGGGTATTAACACAGATGAACTTGAGGAAGCACTGGGAGACGACGCTTATCATAGGACGCGTAGCTGCTCCTGACAAAGTCGTCACCAATCACCACAGCGGGGGCTCAGTGCGCTTTTACAATGAATTGTTAGCTCCGTATCTGGATGTAAAGGAAGCGGTACGGCTGGAGCAAAAATTATCAAAAATGGGCGAGCGGGTAGCTTGGCAGCTGCAAAAAAGATATCCCCGTTTGAGGGAAATTGGATTGGATATAGGACTGGATCAGCAAATCTATCCGTGGATTTTGGAGGTGAATACGAGACCAGCGATTAAAGTGTTCTCTTCCCTGCCCAACAAAAGCCTATATCATAAAATATTCAGATATGCTGTAGGCTACGGCCGTTACACAGCATCCACGGGTAAGCCTGCACGCGCTAAGAAAAAGGCGTAAGCTTTGATATTAAATATTCAAATTCTCCCCGACGGGTTAATGACAAGAAAAGGGACGCTCAATCTGAGCGCCCCTTGGTAAATTCTCTCAAAATCCATCAATGCAAGCAGTTAATACAACCGCCCATGATGGAATAATGCAAATTAAAAATCAAGATTTTTCACGTACTTGGCGTGCTCCTGAATAAAGTCGCGACGCGGTTCAACATTATCGCCCATTAGGGTATCGAACAGCGTATCAGCCAGCATGGCATCACTGATGGTAACTTGAAGCATTGTACGGCTCTCAGGGTCCATTGTCGTTTCCCACAACTGGGTCGCGTTCATTTCACCCAAACCTTTATAACGCTGCACGTTGTACTTCGCATTTTCTCCGAATTCGCTGATGATAGCATCACGTTCCGCTTCAGAGTTTGCATAACGTACGACCTTATTGCGCTCTACCTTAAACAGCGGCGGCTGAGCAATATAGATATAGCCGGCGTCAATAATTTTACGTAAGTACCGATAGAAAAATGTCAGCAACAGCGTCCGAATATGAGCTCCGTCGACGTCCGCATCGGTCATGATAATGACCTTGTGATAACGAGCTTTAGCAATATCGAAATCGTCGCCAATCCCCGTTCCCATAGCCGTTACCATTGACCGAATTTCATCACTCGACAAAATACGATCCAAACGTGCCTTCTCGACGTTCAGAATTTTACCGCGAATCGGCAAAATAGCCTGAAAGTGACGATCACGGCCTTGCTTGGCCGATCCGCCCGCTGAATCGCCTTCGACGATGTACAGTTCGCTAATCGACGCATCCTTGGAAGAACAGTCTGCCAGCTTACCTGGGAGGGAACTGATTTCCAGCGCACTTTTACGGCGAGTCAGCTCACGCGCTTTACGTGCAGCCTCACGAGCACGGGCTGCTTGTAATGATTTATCAACCACGCGGCGGGAGACAGACGGATTTTCCTCAAGAAATTCCTGAAGTTTCTCTGCGAACAGGGATTCGACAATCCCGCGCACCTCACTGTTACCCAGCTTGGTTTTGGTCTGACCTTCAAACTGTGGCTCCGGGATTTTGACAGAAATAATTGCTGTCAGTCCTTCACGCACATCGTCACCCGTCAAGTTGGCGGTATTGTCCTTGATAAAGCCATTTTTACGCGCATAATCGTTAATAATCCGTGTCAATGCGCTCTTGAAGCCGGATTCATGCGTTCCACCTTCGTGGGTGTTGATGTTGTTGGCGAAAGAATAAATATTTTCGGTATAGCTGTCGTTATATTGCAGCGCAACTTCGACTTGAATCATATCACGCGAGCCTTCAACATAAATCGGCTGCTCATGTAGCGCTTCTCTTTTCTGATTCAAAAATTGCACGTATTCACTAATTCCGCCCTCGTAGTGAAACGTATCACTGGTGCCAGTCCGTTCATCGGTCAAACTAATCGCAATTCCTTTGTTCAGGAAGGCCAGTTCGCGAATCCGCGTTTGGAGCGTATCATAGTCATATACGGTCGTTTCTGTAAAAATTTGATCGTCCGGGTAGAATGTCGTTTGGGTACCGGTTTCGTCCGTGTCGCCAATGACTCTGACATCATACTGCGGAACACCGCGGTGGTATTCCTGCTCGTACAGATGTCCATCCCGTTTGACGTGAACGATCATTTTGCTGGAGAGGGCGTTTACTACGGATACACCAACACCGTGCAGACCGCCGGATACCTTGTACCCTCCGCCTCCGAATTTACCACCTGCGTGAAGTACAGTCATAACTACTTCCAGCGCAGATTTTTTCATTTTGGCGTGTTCGCTTACCGGAATACCACGTCCGTTATCTGTAACGGTAACGCTGTTATCTTCGTGAACGACAACTTGAATGCTGTCACAATAACCTGCCAGCGCTTCGTCAATGCTGTTGTCCACAACTTCCCAGACCAGATGATGGAGCCCTTTGGCACTGGTGGAGCCGATATACATCCCGGGACGTTTCCGAACCGCCTCCAGGCCCTCCAGGACCTGAATCTCACCCGCATCATAAGACGGTTGATTCATAGACATGCCTTTCACCTACTTCTATAGATTCTATGGTTAAGCATTGGCAACAAACTGGTTTGCCCGCTTTTTGAGAGTTGTTGAGGAGATGGGGGAATAATACACCGTATTTTGAGTCACCACGATGGACTTGGCTTCCTCTTCACCAATCATCTCGACATGCTTTTGCTGTTGGGCGTGGTTCACGTACTGCTTGGAGATTTTAGAGGATTTTTTAATCGAGATATCGAAAATAGCCACAAGCTCTGACGAGCGGATGATTTTTTCTCCACCCAGATGAATATACATAGCAGTCACTCACTCCTTAGTGTTCCACATGCCCGTCGTGGACGTGATAAATGCTGGCATCCTTGAGTCGTTCTGCATTCAAGGTCTCAATGCCGGTTGCCGTGATAAAGGTTTGCACCTTGCTCTGGAAGGTCTCGATCAGTTGGGTCTGACGGTAGGGGTCCAGCTCGGATAGAACATCATCCAGAAGCAGGACAGGATATTCACCAATTTCCTCATGGATTAATTCAATTTCAGCCAGCTTCAAGGACAGGGCCGTCGTCCGCTGCTGCCCCTGAGAGCCATACGTATGCACTTCCCTGCCGTTAATGGCAAAGGCCAAATCATCACGATGGGGCCCCGCCAAAGTCATACCACGGCGGATTTCCTGTTCCCTCATTTGGGATAACTTTATCATAAATCGCTCCAATAAGACAGCTTCATCTTCTTCCTCCGGCTCACTGAAGGAGGGAACATAAGTTAATTTTAACTCTTCAGTACCTCCCGCGATCCCTTCATGAATGGCCTGAGCCCACTTTTGCAGCTTTGTTATAAATTGTTTCCGCTTTTTAACAATTTTAACACCGTGCTCAACAAGTTGCTCATTCCATACCTCCAGCATGAGCTGTACGGAAGCCATATCTTTGCCCCATGCTTGCTTGAGCAGGTTGTTACGCTGGACCAGCACTTTCTGGTATTGCTGCAAATGGTACAGATATCCCGGAGCAACCTGTCCAATTTCCATGTCAAGAAACCGGCGGCGTACCCCCGGTGTTCCCTTGACGATCTCCAAATCCTCAGGTGCAAACATAACGACATTCAGCGAACCAATAAAATCGCTCAGCTTTCGCTGCTCCAGGCCGTTGATCTTTGCTTTTTTCCCTTGTGTGGATAACGACAGATCCAGCCTGATTTTCCCGTATTTTTTATCCACATCCGCAGCCAGATGAGTGGAGGTAGCCCCGAAAGAGATTAACTCCTTGTCGCGCGACGTCCGGTGGCTTTTGGTCAAAGCCAGGACAAAAATCGCCTCTACCAGGTTCGTTTTGCCCTGCGCATTTTGTCCGATCAGCAAATTAACGGGCCCAAATTCATTCAGCTCCAGCTGTTCATAGTTCCGGTATTGCTGCAAAACAATATTGTTCACAAACACATAGGGTCCCCCTTGTTACTCCGCACCTAAAAGGAGTCCTTGCCAACCAGGCGATCATGCTCCTGCCGTGATCTCGAAACTTCCGTTGTCCTCTACTTCTACGATATCGCCCGGGTACAGTTTTCTTCCGCGTCGTTCTTCCTGCTCACCGTTGACACGAACTTGTCCCTCCTGCAACAGAGCTTTGGCCATTCCTCCTGTAGAAACACAATCGGCTAATTTTAAAAATTGATCGAGCTTGATGTATTCGGTCTGTATAGATATCCGTTTCAAGGCTTATTCATCCTTTCGCTTGTTTTCGGGTGGGTAACGCTAGACGTTAGTTGGTGGTGCGATATGGCAGGATGATATACAGCGCATTGCTGGAGTCCGCCGGTTTTAAAATGATCGGGCTCATAATGCCGGTAAAAGCAATCGTCAGCTGCTCGCTGTCAATCACCTTCAGCACATCAAGCATATATTTCGAGTTGAACGAGATTTTGAGCGGCTCTCCCTCAAATTTGGAGACTGTGACTTCCTCACGCACTTTACCCAGCTCGGAGGAGCTGGAGGAAATCTCCAGGCCACCGTTTTCCAGCGACTGCATTTTTACAATATTTGTTTTTTCCTCACGAGACAGCAAATAAGCACGGTCGATGGATTCGCTCAAACTTTTTGTATCCACAATCAGTTCTGTTTTGTAGGAGGTTGGAATAATTCTAGAAGTATCCGGATACGTTCCGTCCAAAATGCGGGAATAAAACAGAACCCGGTCAATTTTGAATAGTACCTGGTTGTCTGCTACGACGATATCCACAAGCATATTTTGATCCGGAATAATTTTGCTCAGTTCGTTCAACGTTTTACCTGCAATGACAACATTGCTGAAGCGCAAGCCTTCGGACGTTTCCAAACGGGCGCTGCGGGTGGCGAGGCGGTGGCGGTCCGTTGCTACAAATTTTAATTCGCCCTCAGCCAAATTCCACAATACCCCTGTCAAAATAGGTGTCGTTTCGTGAGTGGAAATGGAGAAAACCGTCTGTTTGATCATGTTTTTGAGCAAATCTCCTGGTACAGAGATAACCTGATTTTCTTCAATGCTTGGAAGCACCGGGAATTCCTCAGGGTCCAGACCCACAATCTGAATTTCGGTTGCACCGGATGAGATGAAGGTTTGGAAATGGTCTTTTACCTCCATGCGGATCTCCTGAGACGGCAGCTTCTTGATAATTTCGACGAAGAACTTGGCTGGCAGTACAACACTTCCTGGTTGTTCGACCTGAACGACGGTTTGGTCACCATCCTCCATCGGAATAAAGGATTGAATGGAGATGTCAGTATCGCTGGCAGTCAAGGTTACTCCCTGATGATTCACATCCAGCTTAATACCGCTCAAAATTGGAATCGTGGTCCGGCTTGATATGGCCTTGGATACATGTTGTATAGCCTCGTTCAATACGTTTTTCAAAATGCTGATCTTCATAAGTTCCTCCTACGGGTTTTAATCCTTCAAGCACGCGTTGACGCGGGCCTTATTTAGGTGATGTATATCTTTAAAATCTATTAGTAATAGTAATAGGCGCACTGAATATGTGGATAAGTCGGTGTAAGCCTAATAAAATCAAGCCTATACACATGTGTATAAGTTGTGTATAGGCTCTGAACTTGTTCAGGTTGGATTTTTGATTTTTTCGATTAGGCTGTTGATAACTTTGAACAGCTCCTGATCCACTTGAATGGATTTGGAGATTTTTTCGTGCGCATGAATGACAGTTGTATGGTCGCGTCCGCCAAAGGCTTCTCCGATTTTCGGCAAGGAATAGTCGGTTAGCTCGCGGGACAGGTACATAGCAATCTGCCGTGGAAAAGCAACAGCCTTCGTCCGCTTGCGTGCTTTGAAATCCTCCAGGCGCAGATTGTAAAATTCCCCGACTTGGTGCTGTATATCCTGAATGGTAATCATTTTGGGACGACTGGAAGGAATAATGTCCTTTAACGCCTCGGCCGCGAGATGACTTGTCACATCCTGATTGGTCAGGGAGGAATAGGCGACAACGCGAATCAGCGCCCCTTCCAGCTCACGGATGTTCGTATCAATCTGGTTAGCAATATACATCATGGCTTCATTGGGAATATCCAGGTTTTCCGCTCTTGCCTTTTTCCGAAGAATTGCAATTCGCGTTTCCAGATCCGGCGGCTGAATATCCGTAATCAATCCCCACTCAAAGCGGGAACGCAGCCGTTCCTCCAGTGTTGGAATCTCTTTAGGCGGACGATCGCTTGAGATAATAATTTGTTTGCGTTCCTCATGAAGCGCATTGAACGTGTGAAAAAATTCCTCCTGCGTCGACTCTTTGCCTGCAATAAACTGAATATCATCAATGAGCAAAATATCAATATTGCGATATTTGTTCCGGAAGCTTTCCCCGCGGTTGTCCCGAATAGCATTAATAAATTCGTTAGTGAACTTCTCCGACGACAAATACACGACCTTACTGGCCGGGTTGTGTTCCAAAATATAATGCCCGATGGCGTGCATCAGATGCGTTTTGCCCAGACCTACGCCGCCGTACAGAAACAGCGGGTTGTAAGCTTTGGCCGGCGCCTCGGCGACGGCCAGCGATGCTGCATGGGCAAAACGGTTCCCCGATCCGATGACGAACGTATCGAATGTATATTTGGGATTCAGCATATGGGAAACGGCTTCTTCATGTACGACCGGCTGCTGCTGAGGTTGTTGCTGAAGGTCGAACTCAGCTGGCTTGTTCTCTTCAATGACGAACTTGACCTCCAGCTGCTTGCCCAAAATTTCATAAACCGTTGCCCCGACTAGCTTGGTATAGCGGCTTTCAAGCCATTCCACGGCAAAAGTTGTTGGTGCGGAAATCACAATGGAGTGGTCATTCAGTTTCGCTGCCTTGGTAGCCTTAAACCAAGTGTCGTAACTCGGCTTACTCAGCTTGGTTTGTATGATGGATAGAATTTGCTGCCATAGTTCAGAGGTATGGCTGTCCACAGACGTCACTCCTTTTAAATCCTGACATTTTGCCGTTTAAGCTGCAGAGAGCTGCTCCCGGCGCTTCGGCAAAATGCCTAAAATCCCAAAAATGTTGTTGAAGGCCATAAAAAGACATACCGCCGCCTGAATCATGCGGCAGTGTGGTGAGAGAACGCAGCACAAAATGGTCCTGAAAAAAAGCTAATGGAAAAATCCGCTGCTGATCGGCAGAAGAAGGCGATATTTCTCAGGAGGGAATGTGCGGCACGATCCGTTCTCTTGATCCCGCAGGCCAAAACGGGACTTCAATATGTCGAAATCAAATGAAAAATGTAGAATATATCCCCAGAATCCCGAATCCGCACAAAAATAAAAAGATGGATAAATTGAACTTGTTCACAACTTTATCCACAGGGTGTTGATAATATGGAGGGTAAAACAACATATTCACATTCAAAAGTAATATCATCATAGCAAAAGAAGCCTTGTATTTCAATGACTCGTGGTTATTTATCCACAAATTCAATCTGTTGTGTACAATTTTTATTCACAACACAAGATATTGTTTATAATTTGTTCAGTTTTCGACAATAACTCTTTTTCGTCTCAAAATGTTATGCACAGGTTATGACCATTTAAATCACAATTCAGCTCTTTTTGTGGATCTGTGCATAACAGCCGTTGCCTTTTGGTCACAGAGGTCGTTTTTTCTGTTGAAAATTTCCGGTAACGTTTCCGACAATGTTTTTAATGATCCGATTACGGTGCTTGGAAATATGCCGATCACAAAATAAAAGACGATGTAAAGAAATTAGGAAGTAGGAAGGAAGAACGAACCGTAAGGAACAGCAGTGGTGGAAGGAACACAAAATGTAGACAAGCTGATATTGAAGAAGGAAGGTCGAAGAAAATTCACGATAAAAAAGAGCAAAAGAGCGTGGAATAAGTGGACTGGATGAAAGAGCAAAATCTCTGGGCGTAAAAAAGAGGGAGAGGATTGCATGATTTTGGGGGAGGGGATTAAGCTGTACATTGACTTTGGCCGCTATTTATGGTTAAATGTACAAAGGTGTTTTTTGTGGAGATTGCTATGTTAGGTATATTCCATATAAAACGTATTCCTTGTAAGGAGGTGCAGTACAATGAGACCGACTTTCAGACCGAATGTCAGCAAACGTAAAAAAGTCCACGGCTTCCGTAAAAGAATGAGCACAAAGAATGGCCGTAAAGTTTTGGCAGCTCGTCGCCAAAAAGGCAGAAAAGTATTGAGTGCGTAATGCGTGCATAAAGACCACTACGGTGGTCTTTTTTTTCATAGTGAAGGTATTCATGGGCCGGATCGCTTTCCCTGTGTCTGTAGAAATGCAGTGAAAAAAGAGGGAGAAGCACCGCGTCCTGCTCTATATTAGATGAAGCTTTTGAAAATGAATGTAAAATAAGCGAGATTACCATGGCGGAATGTTGTCCATACTTCTTACTACATAAGAGGTAAGGATTGGCTTGCCGGCATGTGTAAAAGAGATGAGCAAGGAGAAGCGCCGTGCAAAAAAAATTGCGTCTACGAAACCGGGCGGACTTTGGGCGCGTATACCGCCATGGCAAATCTTTTGCCAACCATCAGTTTGTGGTGTACTGGTTCCGCCGCAGAGAGGTAGAGCAGTTCCGCGTTGGAATTTCGGCCAGCAAGAAGATCGGCAACGCCGTAGTCCGTAACCGGATGCGCAGAATTGTCAAGGAAATTGTGCGTCATCATGAGCATGAATTGGTGGAGCAAATTGACCTGATTTTTATCGTCCGCAAGGGAGCGGTTACAATGTCGTATCAGGAGCTGGAGAAAAGCGTGCTGCACGTTCTGCGCAAAGCCTCGCTGCTCAAGTCTTCACGTCGATAGTCAGTATCTTTGTCCTACGGGATATGGTATGATTTACGTTGGAATGGATTGGTTAAGAAAGGGGTTATGAAGTGTCGCGTTTGAAGACTCAACGGGGGAAATGGTTCCTCCTGATTGCCTTATTGGCACTTGTTGCTGTGCTGTCGGGATGTGCCCAGACGGCCCACAATTCTTACACGACGGCAGACTTGGCCAATGGATCTTGGTGGCAAAGATATGTCGTTTACTGGTTTTCGTATGCGCTGGATACATTTGCCCAATGGTTCTCAGGAGAGTATGGCCTGGCCGTACTGATTCTGGTGATTATCGTGAGAACCATTATTTTGCCGCTTACACTCAAGCAAGTACGCAGTTCTAAAGCTATGCAGGCTATTCAGCCGCAATTAAAAGAAATTCAAGCGAAATACAAGGATACGCCTGAGAAAGTCCAGCAAGAGACGATGAGGCTATTCCAGGAAAACAAGGTCAACCCGATGGCGGGCTGTCTTCCTTTGGTCGTTCAGATGCCTATTTTTATCGCGCTCTATAATGCCATTTACTATAACTCGGCATTGCGGGATCATGATTTCTTGTGGCTCCAGTTAGGTAAACCGGATCACTTCTTTATCCTGCCAATTCTGGCAGCAATCACAACATTCGTCCAAACCTGGATGATGATGAAAATGAATCCGACTCCGCAGCAGGGACCCATGCAATTTTTGCTGTACGTCTATCCGGTGCTGATTCTGTTCATGTCGTATAACTTCCCATCTGCTTTGCCGTTATACTGGTTCTACAGTAATATTTACACGATTATTCAAAACTATTTCCTTTATCGGAATAAGGATAAAGAAGTTGCGCTGGCAAATGTGAAAACAGCCAGTCTTACGAAAACAGGTTCCTCCAATAGCAATAACAAGAGAAAAGGTGGCAGAAACTCGAAGGGGGCTAAAAAGTCGAGATGACCAAAGTCGTGACTTCAGGAAAAACCGTTGAAGATGCTGTAAAACAAGGACTCTCCCAGTTGGGAGTAAGCCGTGAACGGGTAACCGTAAACGTGTTGGAACAGCCGTCAAAAGGATTCCTGGGGTGGCTGGGGGTCAAAAAGGCGAAGGTAGAGCTTACGCTGCTATCTGATCCGTCTCCCGAAACCACACACGCGGCTGAACATCATGTATCGGCTCAAGCGCCTGCCGTCAGACAGACTGTTGTTCCGGAAGTGGAATCTGTTATCCAGGAAGTACGTACAAGTAAGGAAGCCTCTACGGGCCACACAGATCCCTATGAAGAAGCTGTACGTTTTATCCACGAAACAGCAGCGGGAATGGGATTGGATGTGGAAGTGGATGTCCGTCACCGCAAGGATGAAAGCATATTGGATATATCCGGTCCGTCGCTCGGCATGCTAATCGGCCGCCGGGGACAGACGCTAGATGCGTTGCAATACCTGACAAATATCGTTGCCAACCGCCATTCTGACAAATTCATTCGGATTGTGCTGGATGCCGAGCAATTTCGCGCACGTCGGCAAAAAACATTGGAGGATTTGGCAGATCGGCTGGCAAATCAGGCTATTCGTTACGGCAAGGAAGTAGTGCTGGAGCCAATGCCGTCACAGGAGCGGAAGCTGATTCACGCCAAGCTTCAACAGCATGCGCTGGTTAGAACATACAGCAAGGGGGACGAGCCGAATCGGCGCGTCGTCATTGCCAAAAAATAATCCGACGCAATGGCTCTCTGCAAGGTGCAGAAGCCATTGCTTTTTATATTTCTTGCTGAAACGGGTGCCGTCCTTGATCAAGGACGGCAATGCCGTTTCTACTTGATAGGAGGTAGAAATCATATGCTGAGCGATACCATAGCTGCCATTGCAACAGCTGTTGGCGAAGGAGGGATTGCGGTTGTACGGGTCAGCGGCCCGGAAGCTGTTACGGAAGTGGAAGCTTTGTTCCGGAGCAAAACGCCTCTAAGCAAGGCTCCATCTCACACGGTACACTATGGACATATTATAGATCCTCAAAGCCATGAAAAGGTGGAGGAAGTTCTAGTTACGGTTATGCGAGCGCCACGCTCTTTTACAACAGAAGATGTCGTAGAAATCAGTACACATGGCGGGGTTGTAGCCGTCAAACGGGTGATGGATTTACTATTGCTGCAAAATATACGTTTGGCCGAGCCGGGCGAATTCACGAAGCGTGCTTTTCTGAACGGTCGTATTGATCTGAGTCAGGCGGAGGGAGTCATTGACCTGATTCGCTCGAAGTCGGATAAAGCTTTTTCAGTAGCTTTGAAGCAAGTGGATGGACAACTGTCACAGAATATCCGCCGTTTGCGGCATGTTCTGGTAGAGACACTGGCTCATATTGAAGTGAACATTGATTATCCTGAGCATGATGTGGAATCTTTTACATCTGAACTGATCAAGGATAAGAGTAGTCAGGTCATGGCGGAAATTGATCGGCTGCTGCATACAGCGGAGCAGGGGAAAATTTTACGTGAGGGCCTGACCACAGCGATTGTTGGAAGACCGAATGTGGGGAAATCCTCGCTGCTGAATACACTGGCTCAGGGCGAGCGGGCGATTGTGACCGATATTCCGGGCACGACCCGTGACGTTATTGAGGAATATGTGACGATTAACAGCATTCCTCTGAAGCTGCTGGATACGGCTGGCATTCGGGAAACGATGGATGTCGTGGAACGGATCGGGGTAGAGCGTTCGAGAACAGCGGTTAGTGAAGCAGATCTGCTGCTCATCGTGATTAACGCCAATGAACCACTGCATGAGGATGAAATGGCATTAATGGAACAAATCCGCGGTAGACAAGCGATTGTCATTATGAATAAAATGGACTTACCGGCCCAAGTAGACCGGGATTTGCTGCTGCGCTATGTTCCTGAAGAGCTTATCGTACCGATGTCTGTGAAGGAAAATGAGGGAGCAGATCGGCTGGAGCAGGCCATATCGCAGTTGTTCTTTAGTGGTAAGCTGGAATCTGCCGATATGACATATGTCAGCAATGTACGGCATATTGCTTTGTTGAAGAAGGCTCGCCAATCGTTGGTAGATGCCTATGAAGCTGCTGATCAATTCGTTCCGATTGACATGATTCAGATTGATGTACGGCTGGCGTGGGAGCATTTGGGCGAGATTGTAGGCGATACTGCGCATGATGCGTTAATCGATCAAATATTTTCACAATTCTGTCTGGGTAAATAGGGACATTGAAGCATGGCTGATATAAGCCTGCTATCGTTATAGATATATAAGAACATATTCGGCGTGAAGACTGGAATGTATAAGGAGGTAAGAGAGATATGGTATATCAAGGAGGCGACTATGACGTAATTGTCGTAGGCGCGGGCCATGCGGGTGTGGAATCCGCCTTGGCAGCAGCCCGGATGGGCTGTCGTACGTTGATGATTACGATTAACCTGGATATGGTCGCGTTCATGCCCTGCAACCCGTCGATTGGCGGTCCTGCCAAGGGGCATGTGGTGCGTGAAATTGATGCTTTGGGCGGCGAAATGGGCCGGAACATCGACAAGACGTTTATCCAAATGCGGATGCTGAACACAGGTAAAGGGCCTGCGGTCCACGCATTGCGCGCGCAGGCTGACAAGTTCTCTTATCAGCATGCGATGAAGGAAACGATGGAAAAGGAACCGAATCTGACCTTGCGCCAGGGAATGGTGGAAGAGCTGATTATTGAAGACGGTCATTGCGTGGGTGTCATCACGAAGACGGGCACAGAGTACCGAAGCAAAGCAGTTGTATTGACTACAGGCACTTATTTACGTGGTAAAATCATTATGGGTGAGCTGATGTATGAAAGTGGCCCGAACAATCAACAGCCTTCGTTGAGACTGTCTGAGCATTTGCGTGAGCTGGGTTTTGATCTGGTCCGCTTCAAAACAGGTACGCCGCCGCGCGTGCATAAGGACACGATTGATTTTAGCAAAACTGAAATTCAGCCGGGGGACGATCAACCGAAGTTTTTCTCGTATGAAACGAAGTCTTCGGATAATGAACAGCTTCCTTGCTGGCTGACCTATACTTCAGTGGAAACTCATCAGATTATTAATGATAATTTGCATCGTGCACCGATGTTCTCCGGACTGATTGAAGGAACGGGACCGCGCTATTGCCCATCTATTGAAGATAAAGTGGTTCGTTTTAGTGATAAGCCGAAGCACCAAATCTTTTTGGAGCCTGAGGGTAAAAACACATCTGAATACTATGTTCAAGGCTTGTCGACCAGCTTGCCTGAGGATGTGCAATTAGCTGTGTTGCGCTCGATTCCGGGGATGGAAAAGGTAGAAATGATGCGTAACGGCTATGCTATTGAGTATGATGCCATGGTGCCTACGCAATTGTGGCCAACGTTGGAAACGAAAAGAGTACCAGGCCTGTTCACGGCGGGTCAAATTAACGGCACTTCCGGTTATGAAGAAGCTGCGGGCCAAGGGATTATGGCAGGCATTAACGCGGCTCGTAAGGTGCAGGGCAAAGAACCTGTCGTGCTGGACCGCTCACAAGGCTATATCGGGGTTCTGATCGACGATCTGGTGACCAAGGGTACGAATGAGCCTTACCGTTTGCTAACATCCCGTGCAGAATACCGTCTGTTGCTGCGTCATGATAATGCGGATCTGCGATTGACTCCAATCGGGCATGATATCGGCCTAATTACAAATGAACGGTACGAGCGCTTTTTGGATAAAAAGCAAAAGGTAGAGCAAGAGATTGAGCGTTTGCGTCTGGCGAAGGTGCGTCCGGTTGATGTAAATGAGATGCTGGAGCAAGGTGGATCTGCACCGATACAGGATGGCAGTAATTTGTTAACCGTGCTGCGTCGACCAGAGATCAGCTATGCGCAAGTGGCACAAATTTCACCTTCGGCTGTAGCTCTGACTGAGGAAGAACAGGAGCAGGTGGAAATCCAGATTAAGTATGCGGGCTACATTGAGAAGCAATTACTGCATGTAGAACGTCTGCAAAAAATGGAGAAGAAAAAGCTTCCAGAGGATATCGTATACGATGAGGTTCAGGGTTTGGCAATTGAAGCCAAGCAGAAGCTTACAAAAATTCGTCCGATGTCGATTGGTCAGGCATCCCGTATTTCGGGCGTGACTCCTGCGGATATTTCCATTTTGCTCGTTTATCTGGAGCATTATAATCGCGTAACGGCAGCAAGGGGATCATAATGGACGCGATACAACAGCAATTTAAGCAGCGACTGGCAGAGCATAGCATTGTGATTAATGACAGTCAGCTAGAGCAGTTCGAAACGTATTACCGTGTGCTGGTTGAGTGGAATGAAAAGATGAACCTGACGGGCATTACAGAGCGTGATGCGGTGTACACCAAGCATTTTTACGATTCTCTTTCGCTGGCCTTTTATGTTCCGTTAAATGATGTGGGAAGCTTGGCGGATATCGGGTCGGGAGCGGGGTTCCCAGGTATTCCTTTGAAAATATGCTTTCCGCAGATTCAGTTGACCATTGTGGATTCGTTGAATAAACGCATACAATTTTTGGCGCATGTGGTAGAGCAGCTAGGATTGGAAGACGTGGAGCTGGTCCATAGCAGGGCAGAGGAATTGGGTCGTAAAACGGGATACCGCGACAGCTACGATCTGGTCACCGCCAGAGCCGTTGCCCGTCTTGCGGTACTGAATGAATTTTGCTTGCCTTTTGTCCGTGAAGGGGGTCATTTTGCTGCGATGAAGGGCAGTGATCCGACGGAAGAGATCAAGGAAGCTTCCTATAGCTTGAAAGAGCTTAAAGGGAAGATTAAGCATATTCAGGCTTTTCAGTTACCTGTGGAGGATGCAGCCAGGCATATGATTATTATTGAAAAAAGAGCAGCTACACCACGGAAATATCCGCGTAAGCCGGGTACGCCTTTAAAAACACCGTTAGTGTAACCCATTGAAAGAAAGTGAATGTTTCACGTGAAACATTCACTTTTTTTTATGACTTACAATGCTCTTAACATAAATAACGTATAGATGCAGAAGGTCTTTATTTAGGGCGTAGAGAAACATGGATAAATAGGCATCTGATTGGGTGTACAATTTATTCTCTGATCCTTCCGAAAAGCTGGTAGAGACGATAGGATTATGGCTGGAAAAGTGATAGAATAGAGATAATCGTTTTTGATGTAAGTTGACTGCTTCCCGTACCGTTCAATTCAGATATACATAAGGGGGAGCGGGACAACAATGCCAGGGAATATACGTGGAGTGTACCCGGTTACGGCGCTGTTTCATATAAAAGGGTCTACGATCCGCGTAAGGAACTGTTTTTCACGAAGCGCTGTTAGTATGGTGCTATTATGAAATTAGGTGGTATTATACGGAATGAAAGAACAATTTTCCAAGCTATTTGGTTTGACGGAGCGATCTACTGGGGACGAAATAAAACAAATTCCAGTTCGGGATATTGTCAGCAGTCCTTATCAGCCCCGCACCATATTTGACGACGAGAAGATTGATGAGCTATGCCAGACCATCAAGACGCATGGTGTAATTCAGCCGATTGTCGTTCGTTTCCGTAATGGACAATACGAAATTATAGCAGGGGAACGTCGATGGAGGGCTGTCACCAGGCTGGGGATGAATACCATTCCAGCCATTGTTCGTGAGTTTAATGATTCACAAGCTGCTTCTATCGCGTTGATTGAGAATCTTCAAAGGGAAGGGCTAACATCGATTGAAGAGGCTGTAGCTTATCAGAAGCTGATTGATCTGCATCAGCTCACCCAGGAAAGTCTCGCTCAGCGACTTGGCAAAAGCCAATCCACTATTGCTAATAAGATACGGCTGCTTCATTTGCCAGAGAGAGTGAAAAATGCTCTAATGGAACGGAAAGTGTCCGAGCGTCATGCCCGTGCGTTATTGTCATTAGGGACCGAAGAGCTACAGTATAAGGTTCTGGATGAAGTCATCGCCAAGGAACTCAATGTGAAGCAGACAGAGGCGAGAGTCGCCTTTTATAAACAAGTGTCCACGATGAAGAAATCCAAGCGGATTTCCTTTACCAAGGATGTCCGGCTTGCGCTGAATACGATTCGTCAATCCATTGATATGGTGTCTGGCTCCGGCTTGGATATCAAGACCAAGGAATCCGATCATGAGGATCACTATGAGATTGTCATTCAAATTCCCAAACGTAAGTAAGGGTGAAGCGTATAGGCGGCAGCAATTGCCGCTTTTTCTGTCTAACGCCAATTAAAACCGCAGCATACTCGTATTCTATTGATAAAATTGCCGTTATCCGTAAGCTAATAATGGAGAATCGTCTTAATAAAGGATTTTGCAATAAAGAAATATAGCAGGATTCCGATTAAAGTATGAGGTGAATGAAGTGTCAAAAATAATAGCCGTAGCCAATCAAAAGGGCGGAGTGGGCAAAACAACTACTTCCGTGAATTTGGGCGCCGGACTTGCTTCCCTCGGCAAAAGGGTATTGCTCGTGGATATCGACCCGCAAGGTAATACAACGAGCGGTGTGGGTATCAATAAGGCGGATGTGGCAAATTGCATTTATGATGTACTCATTAATGAGGTTGATCCTAGCGAAGCGATTGTCAGTACACAGATTGAGGGTCTGGATATTATTCCAGCCACCATTCAACTGGCAGGAGCGGAAATCGAGCTGGTGCCGACCATTTCTCGTGAACTCAGGTTAAAAAGATCACTCCAGCTCGTCAAGCATAAGTATGATTATATATTGATTGATTGCCCTCCATCGTTAGGGATTTTGACACTTAATTCTTTAACGGCCTCTGATTCGGTCATTATCCCCATTCAATGTGAATATTACGCATTGGAAGGTTTAAGTCAGCTACTGAATACTGTGCGATTGGTGCAAAAGCATTTGAATACCTCACTGCAAATTGAAGGCGTGCTGCTGACGATGTTTGATGCCCGTACCAACTTGGGTATTCAGGTGATTGAAGAAGTGAAAAAGTATTTTCAAAGCAAGGTTTATCAGACGATTATTCCACGCAATGTGAGACTCAGTGAAGCACCATCACATGGCCAGTCCATTATTACGTATGATCCCCGCTCCCGTGGGGCAGAGGTATATATTGAGTTGGCAAAGGAAGTGGCATCTTATGAGTAAACGGTTGGGAAAAGGGCTGGATGCACTCATTCCCTCCCTTACGGTCAATGATGAGGACAAGGTTGTTGACATTCCGCTTAGTCAGTTGCGTGCAAATCCATACCAGCCTCGAAAAACGTTTGATGAGGAATCGATTAAAGAACTGGCAGAATCCATTCGTCAGCACGGTGTTATTCAACCTATTATTGCGCGTAGTGTATTAAGAGGCTATGAAATTATTGCAGGTGAAAGAAGATACCGGGCTTCCCAATATTGTGGGAATTCGACGATACCTGTGGTTGTTCGCAATTTTACGGATCAGCAGGTAATGGAGATTGCCCTGATTGAGAACTTGCAACGTGAAAATCTGAATGCGATGGAAATAGCAGTAGCCTATCAGGGATTAATGGATCAGTTCTCGTTAACTCAAGAGGAATTGTCCTTGAAAGTGGGCAAGTCGCGCTCTCATATTGCGAATTTCCTTCGTTTGCTTGCATTACCGGAGGAAGTTAAGGATCATGTTTCACGTGGAACATTATCTATGGGACATGCCAGAGCGATTGTTGGGCTCAAAGATCCGGACATGGTGAAGCAGCTGGCGACACAATGTATTGAGCAGCAGTGGAGTGTCCGGGAGCTGGAAGAAGCTGTACAGCAGTTGGATCATAAGTCTGGTGAAGCGAAGGCCAAGCCCAAGGTGAGAAAAAAGGACCCTTTTATTGATCATATGGAAGAGTCCTTGCGTGAGCGTTTTAAAACAACTGTAAAAATTAAGCATAACAAGGATAAAGGTAAAATCGAATTGAATTATTACAGCCAGCAGGATTTGGAAAGATTACTGGAACTATTACAGTAGTCTGTATGAAATAGGACATGTCTCCTTGGTCGAAACGGGAAGCGAGATATGTCTTTGCTTTGTCTGGATGTGTAGGAATCAGAATAGTCTGGATGGATAAACTCAAACGTATAAAATAAGAGGTATGCAGTGACATGATTTTTGAGGTAGAGGAGTAGAAGCAAGCATATGGCTGAATTGAACAGACTAATCATGGAACAGCTTGCCGGAATCGTTGCAGGAATTGTGCTGATTTTGCTCATCCTGTTGATTGTTATCATTGTGCAGGGTGCAAAGTTGAAGAAGATGCGGCGAAAGTATGAAACCATGATGGCAGGCAGCGGTGTTGAAAATTTGGAAACGCTGCTGATTGATTTGAAGGTGCAAATGGATACGATTGAGGATGAGCAGGAAGCCCATCGTGCAAGTATGAAATCTCTACGCAGTAAACTGACAGGCCTGAAAGGACATATAGGCATCAAACGCTATAATGCCTTTGGCGAGCGTGGAAGCGATCTGAGCTTCTCCTTGGCTATTGTAGATGACAATCAGGATGGTATCGTATTAACCGGTATTTATAACCGGGATGGCTCTTATGTGTATGCCAAGCCCCTGGAAGCGGGGCAGTCATCCTATTCCTTATCTCCTGAAGAGAAAGAAGCCGTTACTCTTGCGCAGCAAGCAGGACGGAACGGTAATGCCACTCCTTAATCGCAGAGTATAAGCTGCCAGCAATGATATCTGATAATTTCATTACCAGATTTAGTCTTGTATTTTGCAACACAAAGTATTCCATAAAGCCGCCGACGTTAACGATGCCTGTCAAATGGATATCGCCGACCGGCGGTAATTCTTTATTTACCCCTGCTCCAGGCTTCAAAGGCCCGTCCGCAACCTGAATACATCCGACGCTGGAAGTTTGTCCAAGACATGCGTCTATGCCGATGATATAGGGCTGGTCGTACCGGATGTGTATGCCGTCTAGTGTTGTTTGCAGATTCATAGCATGTACAGGCTCCTCCAATGTTCCGTAAAGGTGAAAGAGCGGGCTTTTATAGCGAGACAAATGAGTACCTACGAGTGGGCCGAGACAATCTCCAGTAGAACGGTCGGTGCCGATGCAAATAATAACGATATTTTCCAGACTGGGCGCCTGATGCAAATGGAACAGCAAACGATGGATGATGGCTGATTGGATCCCGGGGTCGGTGTGTGATATTTTTAAGCTAAGGGGTTCTTGCCCCGGAATGAAGTCAGATGGATGAGTCATGGAATCTTCCTTTCGCTCTGTAATGGAGTGTGCAGGTTGCGCTCGCTTTATATAGACCGTTAGCTGTTGGCATCGCATTGATCAGAGATGAAAACCAGCAGTAAACTGCCTTAGAGAATAACAATTAGCCTGCGGGTAACATTTATTCTCAAGATAGTAGCTAGTATATGGATAAGTTTGGGGTTTTATACTCGGGGGGAGTAGATTATTCATAGCAACATGAATGAAGGCAGTAGATGGGCTTATGTAGTAGAAAATAGAATTTGGGAACCCAGAAGAGTAGGTCCCTTGTGTAAGGAGGAGCAACAGAATGACCTTAATGCGTTGGTTGGAGAACAATACAGGGACGGCTACTGTTGTAAAGGATGCGATATACTGGAAGGATGTTATATGGAGATGGCTTACAGATAGTGCGATGTGGTCGACCTTGTTGTTTGTGATTTTGAAGATTGCTATTATTTTCATCATTACACGTATCTTTATTCGGGTTATTAATAAAATTATAGATAAGTCGATGCAGCAAAAGGGAGAGAACGGCAGATTTCGATTGAATACCCGGCGGTTAACTACCGTTGGGGAACTACTGAAAAATGTAACCAATATCGTATTCAATTTTATTCTGATTATGCTGGTATTGTCTCAAATGGGTATTAATCTCGGACCTCTGATTGCCGGAGCCGGAGTGCTTGGATTGGCCGTTGGTTTTGGCGCGCAGAGCTTGGTTAAGGATGTGATTACCGGGTTCTTTATCATTTTCGAGGATCAGTTTGCCGTAGGAGACGTTATTCAGACAGGAACCTTCAAAGGTACAGTAGAAGTGATTGGGCTACGTACAACCAGGCTGGTGAGCTGGAAAGGGGAGGTTTACATTTTACCTAACGGCTCCATTACGACGGTTACGAACTTTTCCATGTCCAATTCGTTGGCGGTGGTAGATGTACCGATGAAGGCAGAACGTACTCTGGAGGAAGCTGTTGATTTGGTAAAACATGCGATTCGAGGAATTGAAGAATCCAATGTACAGGTGCTGAATATACCGGATGTTCTGGGGGTCCAATCCATGACGACATCTGAGTATATTGTGCGTATTGTGGCGGAGTGTATGCCGAATACAGGTGCTGCGGTAGAGCGTGATATTCAGAATAACATCAAGAAGGCACTAGAGGATGAGGAACATCGTCAGAGCGCGCTGGAGACGGCGGTAACCCTCGAGAAGGAAGACGAGCAGGAAAGAAAAGGGGGAGAGAAGGGTGGAGCGTAAGTCGTTTGAACTGGGGGACATTGTGCAGATGAAGAAGCCCCATCCCTGCGGAACGAATGAAATGGAAATTATCCGCATGGGTATGGATATTCGGATCAAATGTGTCGGTTGCCAGCACAGTGTGCTGATTCCGCGTGCCAAGTTCGAAAAGAATATGAAGAAGGTGCTGCGTTCAAAAGCCAACGCTGACGGGCAGAATTCAGAAACGAATTGAGCCGGGGTAACTGAGTGATTCTGGGTAACAATGAACTTGCATCATGGGCACAATGATGATATAATAATCCTTGCTGCGGAAAGGTACCCAAGAGGTCTAAGGGGGCTGACTCGAAATCAGTTAGGCGTCGCAAGGCGTGCGTGGGTTCGACTCCCACTCTTTCCGCCACTAACTTCATTAAATCATAAACTAATCTCTTATGCCTTTGGGCGTAGGAGATTTTTTGTTTTATAGAAAAAATATATAGCTGTATAAACTGAACTTAAAAGTTACCTACGCCGCCACTGCGCAGTTGGATAGTGCTTCCCATCGCCACCGCTTCGCTTGTACAGCACCATTCCGCCTACTCCGTTTTAAATGTGCATTTTTAAGTTTAGCTTATTCATCATGTAATAAATTTATGTAAACTGAAAAAAAATGAGCGCTGCCCCAAAGCGGGTTAGCGCTCATTCTCTATGTTTTTAGGAACGTACTGAATGATGTCTTCAATACCAAAAGTTTTTTCCACACCGTGGCTATGAGCAAATTCATTAATCGCGTTTAAGATATTTACCAGCGTATCTAGCTTAATGGTTTTCGTATCACCACTTGCCAGATCAAGAATAGTCGCAGGTCGTGTTTTGGATTCAACTGCTATTTTGTTCCTCGTAGCTCCGATCTCTTCGAGCGTTTCACTTAATCTAAAGTTGATTTGACCCATGACACAAGCCTCCTTGAGAATAAATTGCAACTTTATAAGTTATTAAATTAGTTTTCCTATTGATGTTGTTATTATATCCTATCCTCCCTTTATCGTAAAACTTTTTTCGTATATTCTATTGACGTACTACTTACAGAGTAGTACTATGTTATTACTAATAAAGTATTACTAACTAAGTAAAGTGTTAACTTTCTTTAGGGAAGAATGAACGATTTTGAAAGAGAGAGGAGATTTTATATATGGATTCATTAAAACTGGAACAGGCGGCTATGGTGTATGGACCTTATGATCTGCCACATGTGTACGAGATATTCGAGGGAGTTGTTTATGAGGGGTGTTATTTCTTTTATCTCGAAAATGGCGCTTTGTGCTTACGTCATGTACAAAAGGTGGAAAAGTCGTATCATACGCACCTTTATGTAGAAGGAGAGTATGGAGGGCTTCAACTGGCGAGAGGGGTACAGCGTGAAATTACGGAGGTTGTCACGGACATTATTCGGTACTGGAGAGATAAGAGCGGACTGGCTTTTTTATTCGATGAATTACTTTGTCTGCCGGGGAGGGAAGATATGGAACTGGACCTTTTGAGGAACAGAGGATGAACATTGAGGCACGTATACAATAAAGAAAGTGCCCTTGAACAGTGACAGGATATCATCTGTCCAAGAGCACCCCTTTGTTGTTATAGCTGGTTTGGCGGGTAGTTATAGCGTTTTGTTTTTTTCGAGCCGGAGATCATCAGAAGGATTGCTGCGATCAAATGGAGAATCCAGCCCAGAACAGGTATCCAGGCCAGTAAAGAGGTCAATATCCCCCATACAGAGCCATAGATCGCTTCCTGATTGCGTAACGACAGGATGAGTGTCACTGCATGCAGGACAAGCATGAATCCCAGAGCCGAGTAACCGGTCCCCATGACAATAGCTCCTCCCACAATCGGTACGGCAAGCACCAATTCGAATATACCTGATATCCACTTTAATATTCGAGAATAGCTCATCTTTAAACCTCCGTAGATAGTAGGTCTTTGTACTTGGATATATTCTAGCAGAAGGAGCCGGATTAATCTGCATTTTACCAGTATATGCAAAAAGTCCGATAATGCAACAAAGGAGGACCTCAAAGGTCCTCCATCGTAGGCGATACATTTTTAACAGGATACGATCTGTCCAATCACATCACGAAACTCGGTGTACTGACAAGCAATACCAGTGTTGAAAAGACAGTGTCCTCTTACACAAACCTAACGCTTCTAATGCCCGGAATGGATCTCCTAACAGTTTGTCCGGCTACGTCATCCAACGGAACCACACCTCTCTGTTGTATCGCCTGATTATAATATGGCCCGAATGTCGAGAAAATATACATTAATGAACGCGGGCTTTCGTTTTTTTCTTCCATTTGCGATTATGGTTGGTCGTCTCCGGAAAAGTTTCGCCTCTTTCGAGTGTCACTTGCTGCGGGTTTTGAATTTCGGTATGAAAGCTTTTTTCTCCGACTTCCATATATACGCCGTCATTTGGCGCTTTGTCGCCTGGCTCAAATTCGGTTTTTTCACCCATAAGATTACTCCTCCTTTACTGCATGGATTTGAACTGCAACGGTTATTGTGCGCTGACATGAGCAGAAACATGCGGGAACAACAACACGGGATTTCAGAAAATTGAGTTATTTCCTATATATAGATAAATTATACTGTACCTATAAAATCATAGAAAATGGGAGGTGTGCAGCTAATTTAACGGATTTACATCCCATGAACTCAATTGCTGGTTGCAATCAGTTGCTGGATTTGGTAAACTGTTTTAGTGCGAGTTTAGGCTCGTTCCTTGCTCTCAACCAAGATTGAGGGCCTTATGTCCATAAGGAGGTGTAAAGAATGCGCAAATATGAAGTAATGTACATTATTCGTCCTGACATTGAACAAGAAGCTGTTCAAGCGGCAGTCGATAAATTCCAAGGTGTCATCTCCAACGGCGGTGGCGAAATTACGAGTCACGATGTAACTAAACGTCGTCTTGCGTATGAGATTAAGAAATTCCGTGATGGTTCTTTCGTTCTGGTAAACTTCACAGCAGAACCTGCTGTAGTTGCTGAGCTTGAGCGTCTCATGAAAATTTCTGACGAAGTAATTCGTTATCTCATTACGAACGACGTAGCTTAATTATTGTACGTGATTATGTAATGAACAACGCTCAAAGGAGGGGATTGGATTGTTGAACCGTGTCATTCTGATCGGTCGTTTGACCAAAGATCCAGAGCTGCGCTATACACCGTCTGGTGTAGCAGTAACCCAGTTCACCCTGGCTGTAGACCGTCCGTTTACGAGTCAAGGCGGCGAACGGGAAGCGGATTTCTTACCGATCGTAACCTGGCGTCAGCTTGCTGAAACATGCGCTAACTATCTTCGCAAAGGTCGTTTAACGGCTGTTGAAGGCCGTGTTCAGGTTCGTAATTATGAGAACAATGAAGGAAAACGTGTATACGTGACTGAAATTGTAGCTGATAATGTGCGTTTCCTGGAATCTAACCGCGATGGCGGTAACGGTGGCGGCAATAGCGGTGGAGCTGCGCGTGAGGAGTCTCCTTTCGGAGGCGGTAACAGCAATAGTGGACGCGGGAATAATAACTCGCGAAACAATCAGGATCCTTTTTCCGATGACGGAAAACCGATCGATATTTCGGATGATGATTTACCATTTTAATTGGGAAAGGACTGACAAAGAATGGGCTTCAGACAAAGAGAAGGCGGAGACGATAACAAAAGACCAGCTCGTCGTGGTGGTCGCAACAAACGTCGTAAAGTATGTTTCTTCACTGTGAACAAAATTACTCACATTGACTATAAAGATACAGACCTGCTTAAAAAATTCATCAGCGAACGTGGAAAAATTCTTCCTCGTCGTGTGACTGGAACAAGCGCGAAATATCAACGTATGTTGACAATCGCGGTTAAACGTTCCCGTCAAATCGCATTGCTTCCTTACACTACTGAATAGTAGTTTGATGGAAGAGCAAAAGAGGCGTTCCCGATTTCGGGAGCGCCTTTTTTTGTGATTTTTCTGGTTGACAACAAGTCCCATGTATTGTAACTTACTAATAATACAATCCATGTTTAACCATTAAGCGTAGCTCAGCTTTTATGGTCCCATTTGTGATCGCACGTTCCCCAACTCGCCAGAGTAAACATTTCAGATTGCTGAAATGTTATTTTATATTACATGAAAATTCAGATTATCGGTATTTTTTCGAATAAAATTCATAAACTTTACAAAAATAGATATTTTGCATTTTTATATTACACAAAAAAAGATATTGACGTGATATTATTTTACACTTAAGATAAACCTTAATAAAAATGTAATGGTTATCAGCACCCTAAATTGACCAAAGGTTTAAAAACACGTGTTTGCGTTATCATTGGTAACCGTAAGGGAGGATGCACAGACTTCATTTTCAGACCTCAGGCTTTAATGAATCAACGCAGGAAAGAGACAGGCTGTTAAAAAAAGAACCGACTAAGGGGGATTAACAGGATGATGCAAACGAAGAAATGGGTTTCTTTGCTTATGGTGCTTACGATCGTTGGTGTTCTGTTTGCAGGATGTAGCGGAGGTGCTAATGAGGCACAGCCACAGCAAGGCAATGCGGACAAAAAAACAGAGGGAAATGAAGGAAGTGCACCTGTTACGGAGGGTGTTATTAAAGCAAGTGATCTGACCCAAAATCCGCCGGGAGCTACAAACCGGAAGGATAACATAGTGGTAGGTATGACGTCACCTAAAGGGGTATTTAACCCGTTGTTCTGGCAAACGACCTACGATCTATATGTAGTCAGAACCGTATTTGATTCCTTTTTACAGGTGAAAGCGGATGGTACATACGAAAATAGCTTGGCTGACAAGGTTGATGTGTCGCAGGATGGCTTGAAATACACGTTCCACCTGAAACCAGGTGTGAAGTATAGTGACGGCACGCCAGTAACAGTGAAGGATTATGCCTTTGTTCTCAAGGTACTGCATGATCCGAATTATGATGGAGAAACGGATGTTTTGTCTTTTAAGATTAAAGGCGGTAAAGAATATCACGATGGCAAGGCGAATGATATCTCCGGTATCAAGGTCATTGATGATAATACGGTAGAGGTAACCGTTACAGAAGCAACAGCTTATACAAAGGATTTTCTGGGTGAGCAATACTTCATGCCAGAAGCTTATTACGGAAAAGGGTTCAAAAAGGGTGACCTGGACAGCATCAAGGCGCTTAATAATAAGCCACTCGGCTCCGGTCAGTATGTGCTGAAAAGCTTTTCCCCGGGTCAACAAGTCGTACTTGAAGCTAATCCAAACTACTTTAAGGGCGCACCGAAGGTAAAATCGGTTATTTTCAAAACCACGACAGACGAAACCAACTTGTCTATGCTGCAAACGGGTGAGACCGATATAGACAATGTTACGGTTACAGAAGATAACGTAGAGGAATTGAAGTCTCTGGGCTTCCTGGACGTGAATATTATGCCGACCAACGGCTACGGATATATTGCATTTAATCACAAAGAAAAGAAATTTCAGGACCCTAAGGTACGCCAAGCTCTGACCATCGGTTTGAACCGGAAGGAGATTGTGGAAGGGGTGTACGGTCCGTATGCGAATGTCATTAACATTCCACAATCTACAGAAGCTTGGTCTTATACAGATGAAGGCATTAACAAATATGAGTTTGATACAGCTAAAGCAAAGGCTTTGCTGGATGAGGCTGGTTGGAAGGTTGGAGCGGACGGTATCCGTGAGAAGGATGGTGAAAAGTTTACCATTAACTTCTCTGCGACTGCGGATAACCCAGTAGTAGAGGCCTTGCTACCGATTATGTCCAACAACTACAAGGAACTGGGCATTAAGCTGAATTCCGAAACACTGGATTTCAATGCGATTATGGATAAGAAAGATACAGGCAAGTTCGATATGTTCTTTGCGGCTTGGGGATTGACACCTGATCCGGATACAACGGTCTATCTTACGAACGGCGCACAAAATGATGTCGGCTATTCCAATAAAAAGGTCGATGAGTTGACGCTTGCTGGTAAAAAGGAATTGGATCAAGAGAAAC
This sequence comes from Paenibacillus maysiensis, assembly GCF_000520815.1. Taxonomy (GTDB): domain Bacteria; phylum Bacillota; class Bacilli; order Paenibacillales; family Paenibacillaceae; genus Paenibacillus; species Paenibacillus maysiensis. The sequence continues at coordinate 31,314 of NZ_ASRY01000176.1, forward strand.
GTAAAGTGATCTACAAGGAGCTGTATCAAGAGCTGAACAAAGATCTGCCAGCCATCTTTATGTATCAGCGCAGAGATATGTGGCCAGTTAATGGACGTGTATCCGGCTTGGAAATTACACCATACAAAGATTTTGAATTCAGTCTGTATAACGCTCAACTCGCTCAATAAGGATTGCCAATCGTATGCTCAGCTCTCACGGGCTGAGCATATCACTTCTTTATTTGTCTGGAGGAATGATTATGAAGCAGTATATTATTCGAAGACTGCTGCAACTCATCCCCACACTCATTGGCATATCCATTATCGTATTTGCGATTTCAGCCATGGTGCCGGGTGATTATATTACAGCCAAGCAGAACCCGAATATGACCGCCGAAAAGGCACAGCAGCTACGACATATCTACGGGTTGGATAAGCCGGAGTACCAACGCTATTTTATATGGGCGGGCAATATGTTGAAGGGTAATATGGGGGATTCATTACAGCATAAGCAGCCGGTAACGAAGGTCATTGGCAATTATGTATGGAACTCTTTTATTATCGCTTTTTTCAGTCTTATTTTCAGCTGGCTGATTGCAGTTTTTGCCGGGGTATTTTCAGCCAAGTTCCAATACTCGTTATTCGATAAGTTTGTCACGCTGTTCATATTTTTGTGTATGTCGTTGCCGTCTTTCTTTATCGGTCTTTTGGTGATCAAAATATTTGCACTGGAATGGGGCATTCTTCCAGTTGGCGGCATGACAACAGCGGGGATGGAGCCGGGCTCATGGGCTTATATCGTGGATGTTCTCAAGCATATGTTCCTGCCAACGCTCGTTCTCACGATGCTGAGCACAGGCAGTCTGACCCGGTATTTCCGTACAGGTATGCTGGAGGTTATTCGTCAGGATTATATTCGCACCGCACGCGCTAAGGGCTTGAAGGAACGGACGGTTATTTTCAAGCATGCTCTGCGCAACGCACTGATTCCAGCCATCACGCTGCTTGGCTTTGAGCTTCCGGCTTTATTTGGCGGGGCAATGATTCTGGAAAAGGTATTTGTGTGGCCGGGTGTGGGTCAGGTCTATCTGGAGTCGATCAGTATGCGGGATTATCCGTTTATGCTGGGCTTCACTATTTTTCTGGCGGTCCTTACGCTCATCGGTAATTTGCTCTCGGATGTATTGTATGGTATGGCAGATCCAAGAATTCGCTTGAAGTAGGAGGGATACTATTGCCCGCAGAAACAGTCACGATTGAAACCAGTCCAAAGGCGGCGATCCGTCCTGAAGCGTCTCCGTGGAGAATCGCCGTTCGCCGTTTTAACCAGAATCATTTGGCTTTGGCCGGACTCATTATATTGATTCTTATGGTTGTCATTTGTATATTTGGACCGATGATTTCACCTTATCATCTGGATGATTATAAGCTATCTGATAAAAATTTAGCTCCGAATGCCCAGTACTGGCTTGGTACGGATAAGTTTGGCAGAGATATTTTGCTGCGTACAATGCTGGCTGGCCGTATTTCTTTGACGGTGGGGCTGGTGGCCACGTTTATTTCGGTCGTGATCGGTGCGACGTTGGGTGCACTGGCAGGATTCTATCGTAAAGGCGTGGATACGATCATTATGCGGATTGCCGATATTTTTATGGCATTGCCTACATTGCCGCTGTTGATTATTTTAGGTGCCGTTCTGTCAGATTTGAAGGTTGATCCAAAGAACCGGATTTATTTTCTAATGCTCATTATCGGGATCTTGAGCTGGACGAGCTTGTCCCGTCTGGTCAGGGGGCAAATTCTTACGCTGCGTGAACAGGAGTTCATGCAGGCGACGGAAGCGCTCGGCTTGAGAGATCGTCGTAAAATATTCCGCCATCTGCTGCCGAATACGATTCCTACTATTATTGTAACGGCTACGCTTGGAGTAGCTGGGGCGATTATAACGGAGTCTGCGCTCAGTTACCTGGGAATCGGCGTTGTGCCTCCCACACCTTCGTGGGGAAATATGATTTCGGCTGCGAATAATCTGATCGACTTTCGCAAGCGGCCCTGGATATGGGTTCCACCGGGAATGTGTATTCTGATTACGGTTGTAGCGATTAACCTGATTGGCGACGGTTTGCGCGATGCACTGGACCCTAAAATGAAGAAGTAGGAGACGAACGTTTATGGAAAATGCTTTGATTGAATTTCGTAACCTGAAAACCCACTTTCATACCTCTAGCGGAACTGTCAAAGCGGTCAATGACGTCAGTTTTAAAATACGTGAGGGTGAAACGCTCTGTGTGGTAGGTGAATCCGGCTGCGGCAAAAGTGTAACAGCCATGACGATGATGCGGCTGATTGATTCCCCACACACCTCAGACGGTGAAATCTGGTTTGAGGGCAAAAACCTGTTAACGCTGAATAAAGGTCAAATGCAGCAAATTCGCGGCAATGACATTTCAATTATTTTTCAGGAGCCGATGTCTTCGCTGAATCCCGTGCTTACCATTGGAGAACAGATTACGGAACCGCTACTGATGCATACATTAATGAGTAAAAAGGAAGCACGTACCCGGGCGATTGAGCTGATCAATCTGGTGGGGATTTCGCGTTCGGAGGAAATATTTCATTCGTATCCGCATGAACTGAGCGGCGGTATGCGTCAGCGAATCATGATTGCTATTGCATTGAGCTGTAATCCGAAGCTGCTGATTGCAGATGAGCCGACAACGGCGCTGGATGTTACCATTCAGGCGCAAATCCTCGATCTGATGCGGGATTTGAAGGATAAGCTCAAAACGTCCATTATGCTGATTACGCATGATCTGGGCGTCGTGGCGGAAATGGCCGATTACGTGGTCGTTATGTATGCCGGGAATGTTATTGAAGAGGCTCCGGTCATTGAGCTGTTCAAAAATCCGCAGCATCCGTATACACAAGGGTTACTGAAGGCGAAGCCTGTCATTAATCAGAAGATTGATCGGCTGTATTCGATCCCCGGTCAGGTTCCCAACCCGATTGAGCTGGAGGAAAATTGTCATTTTCATGATCGGTGTGCACATTGTATGCAAATCTGTAAGGATCAGGCCCCTCCCCTGCGTGAAAAGAAGAACGGTCATAAGGTTGCCTGCTGGCTATATGAGGAAGAAGGAGGGCAACGGGGATGAGCGAGCCTTTAATTCAAGTGGAAGGTCTGAAAAAATATTTCCCGATCACAGGTGGGATTTTTCAGCGTACCGTGGGACATGTGAAAGCGGTCGATGATGTATCTTTTAACATCCATAAGGGAGAGTCCTTTGGTCTGGTAGGAGAATCCGGTTGCGGCAAAAGCACGATTGGGCGTACGATTCTCAGGCTGATGGATAAGACCGAGGGATCGGTGCGATACAAGGGAGAGGACTTGCATGCGTTAAGCAAGGAGCAGATCCGTGCGCTTCGTCCGAAGCTGCAAATTGTATTTCAGGACCCTTTTAGCTCATTGAATCCGAGAATTAAGGTGGGTGAAGCCATCGGGGAAGCACTGCTGGATCACGGATTGATTGAACATAGTAAGCTGCGGAAAAAGGTTAACGAGACGCTGGATATCTGCGGATTATCTGCTTATCATTATGATCGGTATCCACATGAGTTCTCCGGCGGTCAGCGCCAGCGTATCGGGATTGCACGGGCTTTGATTTTGAATCCTGATTTTATCGTGGCTGACGAGCCGGTATCTGCACTCGATGTGTCTATTCAGGCTCAGATTATTAACTTGTTAAGTGATTTGCAGCAGGAACGGCAATTGACGTATCTGTTCATCTCGCATGATCTGAGTGTGGTCGAGCATTTGTGCAGCCGCATCGGTGTGATGTATCTGGGCTCGATGGTGGAACTGGCTTCCAAGGAAGAGCTGTTCCGAAATCCGCTTCATCCGTATACGAAGGCGCTGCTGTCGGCGGTTCCCATTCCCGATCCGACGATCAAGAGACAACGGATTGTGCTAAAAGGGGACATTCCTTCTCCGGCGAATCCGCCGTCAGGCTGCAAGTTCCATACGCGCTGTCCTATGGCGGAGGCCCGTTGTAAAATAGAAATTCCGGCGTATCGGGATGCAGGCGATCAGCATTATGTAGCCTGTCATTTTGCCTAGAAACATAGTAGAAAGCCTTTTTGAATCATTCGACTTATAAAAATCTGTCAGCCTGCAAGCAGGAAATGGCGGATTTTTTGCTGTGGAGTGGAAAAAACAAAAAAATTGCATCTTTTTTTCGAAAAGTTGCAGACAAAATGGATTTTTCATCGTCTAATAAAGTATGGGGGTTATTACGATGATGAAAAAATACTGGTTACGTTGGGCTATTGTGGTCCCGGTACTTATTATATTGATTTTTATTACACTTGGACCCCGACTACTGGTCGGTAAGCCAGATGTGCACGCAGGAGCTGCGGTGCTGATGGACATGCAGACGGGAGAATTGTTGATGGATGTGAATGGCGATACGCCTATGCCTTCCGCAAATATGTCCAAGCTCATGACCGAGCTGCTGGTTCTAGAGGATATTCGTGCCGGGCGGTTAGGCTGGAATGATGAAGTGAAAATTAGTCGTTATGCAAGTACGGTGGGTGGAGTAAATCTGTCACTTCGGTATGGTGAAAGGCTGACGGTGTCCGAACTGTTCCAGAGTATGGTTGTGTATTCGGCTAATGACGCGGCTGTGGCACTGGCGGAACGCTCAGCAGGCAATGAACCGGCTTTTGTGAAGCGTATGAACGACAAGGCGGCTAAGATTGGATTAACGTCCTACAGCCGATTTAGCAATGCGTCAGGAGCGGGACAGAGTGAGCTGGGTCCTAACCATCCCGAGAATATTCGGGGAGAAACGCAAATGACGGCAAGCGATACGGCGAAGCTAGCCTCCTACCTGATAACGTCGCATCCGGAGATTTTGAGAACGTCCAGCCGTACGCAGATGGAATTGAAGGATAAGGGCATCTATATTAGTAATACGAATTGGATGCTGCCTTCCTTGGCGGGGCCCTACTCTTACGCAGGAACGGATGGGCTGAAAGCGGGATACACCAGCGATGCGGGATATTGCTTCACTGGCACAGCCGAACAGCATGGCAGAAGGCTGGTAGCTGTGGTGCTGGGGGCACCGAGTAAGGAGGAACGGTTCGAGCAGACACGGAAGCTGTTCGATTATGGCTTCGCTCTGTCTACCTCTTTCCCGGTAAGGGTGCAGAATTTGGTGAAGCTGGCTCCGCGCTAAGGTAAGGAACGACTTTAAAAGCTACATAGGATACTACGGGCTATAAACATCAAGCAAGGCTTTGACCGTGAGGGCGAAGCCTTTTTTGGCGTGAATGTGGTGGCGAGGGGCTGTCTACGACATGGCACTTTTGACAACAAGGTAGCAGACCTTTTATGCTGTGAGGGGAAGTTTCCGCTTCATAAGGGCCTGATTCGGTTTAATGAAGAGATGGATTTATTGAAGTAAAGAAGGAAGGAACCTGTTATGGAGAGAAGACATAGGAGAAGGACAGGCGGAAAGCCTAAGAAGAAAAAAAGGTTTACCGCTCTATATATTTCATGTATTGTTTTGTTTCTGATTGCGGCGGGAGGATATCTGTTTCGTAAACAGCTGACACTGGTGGCCTTTGACTGGTTCGTATCTCCGACGTTGGAGAGCAAGCTGGAGAAGTCCTTTCAGCCGCGCCAGTCGGAGGGACAGAAGCAGCCAGAGCCGGTTGCTTATCGGAAAGAGCCGTTTTCGGTGCTGCTGCTTGGAACGGACCAAAGGCCGAATGAGAAGGCGCGTGGCCGCTCGGACACGGTAATTTATGCGGCTGTACGGCCTGCGGAATCGCGTGTGCTTCTGGTTTCCCTTCCAAGGGATACGTATGTCCAGATTGCCGGACATGATCCAAATCATGACGGTGAGGATGATTTTGATAAGTTGGGGCATGCTTATGCATTCGGAGGCGAAGATATGTCCATGGCTACGGTAGAGAAGCTGATGGAGCATAAGGCCGATTATTATGCTACGATTAATTTTCAAGGTATTCAGGATGCTGTAAATGTGGTGGGCGGGGTTGAACTTCCTATTGATAAGCCGATTGAGAATAAAAACCCGCTGCATATCAAGTTCCGCATCGAGGCGGGCAAGCCGCTTTATAATGGTGAAGAAGCAATGTATTATGTTAGATATAGGGAAGACAGCGACTTTAATCGTACCAAACGGCAGCAAATTTTTCTGAATGCAATGGCGGATAAGCTGCTGAATATCAACGGGATTTCCAAGATTCCGGAGCTACTCGATATTATGGGAGCCAATTTCAAGACGGATATGGAGCCTACTTTTATTACCAGGCTTGGCAAGCAGGCCATTTTGCAGGGTCAACCACAAATTTCGAGTTTTACGATTACGGGGGAAGGTTTCAAGAAGAAGGGCCTGTATTATGACCGGGCCAATGAACAGGAACTCGAATACGCCAGACTTATGATCGCAAACTGGCTGGATTCCGGCACAACCCCGCAGACGCTGAAGCTTCCCGACAAGCAGGACATTCAGTGAGTAATCATTTGATTTTACAATTGATTTTGAGGGGGATTCGTTTCTCATGAATATCGCTTTTTTCTTGCTTCCCAAACAAGAGGTTGCTTTTGTCACGGCGGATGCAACTTTACGGCAAACGTTGGAGCGGATGGAGTATCACCGTTTCACGGCGGTTCCGATTTTGGATAAGGAAGGTAGATATACCGGCACGGTTACAGAGGGTGATCTGCTGTGGCATATGAAGGAATCTGAGGGAAAAATCACCTTTGAAAACGCTTCGAAGTTCATGCTCAAGGACGTTCCGCTTCGGGTTTCGATAAAGCCTGTGTCCATTGATGCCAATATGGAGGATTTAATTAATTTGGCGAAGGTGCAGAACTTTGTCCCTGTTGTGGATGATATGGAACGGTTTATCGGCATTGTCCGCCGTAGCCAGATTATTGAATATTGTGAAAAATTTGTGTCGAGAGAATCACTTAACTCGTCATCTTAAAGCAAGCAGCATAGTTGCTCTGAACAATAATAATTTGCCTACGGATAACAATTATTTTCAGCATAGGATATGCTATAATGGAGAATAAAGCTTTTTCAGAGGGGTGTGACTCTTCATCATATGCCTAAAGAACTGGATGTAGTTAAGCGGGCCAAGGTGATTGAATGGCTCAAAACAGAGGTACTTGACCAGGTATCCCGTCTGTTTAAAGCGATGTGGGAAGGTAGTACAGCCCGCATTGGCGATTGTCTGGCGAGCCTGATAATGAGCAGCTATATTTTGGGAAGACGCCTTGGGGTGTCTTACCGTGAATTGGATGATCTCCTCATTGACAAGCTAAGAAAGCACAGAAAAGAAGGACACCAGCTGGAGGATTGGTATCAGGACATTTCCGCACTGGAAGAACATATGCGTAAGAGGTGAAAACTTTGAAATTCCGCTTGGCAACTGTAGCATGGAGCGTTATTTATTTGCTGCTGCTGCTGTCTCTATTGACACCCTTAAGAATCTTTACCGTATTTTTGCTGATTGTGCCTGGCGTTGTATTGTTTTCATCGCTGCCTTTCAAAGGATTTCTGATTCATGTGATACCGGTGCTGTTGATTATAGCGCTACAAGATGTATATTTACTGCTTCCCGCGATTTATTTTCTGATCCCAGCCTTGCTAATGGGACGGGTATATAAAAAGGGAGCCCCTGCCTTTCAGGCTTTGATGACCGGAGCGGGTGTGATTTTAGCCGAGTTGTTGGTTGTGCTACTCATTGCTACGTATGCCTTCGGGTTTGATCTTTCGCAATATCTTCGTGATCAGGCTGCTATATCGGCAAATCTGGTACAACAGATTATAAATAATAATCCGATGCTTCCGGGCATGAAATGGACAGCAGAAGATACACAGAGACTCGGTACGATGATGATCGGCAAAGTTCCATATGTGCTGATCCTGACCTCGTTTTTACTGGCTGTGATCACGCATGCTCTGGCGCGTCCGGCATTGAGCAGCCTTGATGTGCCTGTACGCAAAATGAAGCCTGCCCGAGAATGGAGGCTGCCACGCGCGCTCATCTGGTATTACCTGCTGGCGATTGTGTTTGAGTGGATGGCCATGTCCTCTGACAGCAGTTGGGTTCAGGCGGTTTCTGTTAGTATGTTGCCGCTGATCCATGCGTGCTTTATTATCCAGACGATCGGATTTATTTACTTCTGGACTCATAGCCGTAACATGAGCCCGGTGATCGCGGTGCTGCTGTCGCTCGTCGTTCTGGTGTTCCAGCCACTCCGTATTATCGGTATTATTGATTTGGCCTTTCCGCTGCGTGAAGCTATTACAAGATCAAAGAAATAGGGTGAACAGTCATGCCTAAATTTCTACAAAAACGCTGGCACGGCTATCATACCGTCTGGGCGTTTTTACTGCTGCTGGTGCTTGTCATATGTATTTCCATGTATAACTGGGAACTGGGTGTGATGGGACTGGTGCTGTCATTCTTGCTCGGCGGGCTGATGCTGAAGACGGAATTGGATTTCCGTCGGGAACTGAATCAATATATCAGCGGCCTTTCATTTCGCATCAAGCGGGTGGAAGGGGAAGCGGTCAGCTCACTGCCGTTCGGCATCATTTTATACAGCGAAAATCGAACGGTAGAATGGCACAATCGGTTCGCTGGGGAAATGTTCGAGGACCAGTCACTGATAGGCGAGCCGCTCCAGGACCTCTTTCCCCAGCTGGCAGGAGCTTTGGGTGCCAAAAAGGAAACGAAGGAGCCTGTTCGTGAGCTAATGGTAGAGCTACAGCATGATGAGCGCTATTATCATTTCCTCATCGTGCTGGATGAGCGTCTGATTTATTTGTATGAAGTGACGGAGTTGGCGGTGCTGCACAAGCAGTATGAGAACGAGCGGCTGGCGCTCGGCATCGTTATGCTTGATAATATGGATGAAGCTGCTCAGGGAATGGACGATCAGCAGCGTACCGCGCTTATTGCGAAGGTGTCGAGCGAGATTACATCATGGGCGAACCAGTACAATATTTATTTGCGTCGTTTGTCATCCGAGCGTTATCTCATCATGCTGAATCACAAGGCGCTTCAGGAGCTGGAGCAAAGTCGATTCGTCATTCTGGATACGGTACGGGAAATGACGGCCGATTTGAAGGTGCCGATGACACTGAGCATCGGCTTGTCCTTCGGCGCGGAGAGCATCAAGGAGCTGGGCGAGCTGGCTCAGTCCAGTCTGGATATGGCGCTCGGACGGGGCGGCGACCAGGCGGCGGTGAAGGCGGGACAGCGTCTATCTTTTTATGGCGGCAAGTCCAATGCTGTCGAAAAGCGTACACGGGTGCGCGCGCGGGTCATTGCGCATGCGCTGCGTGATCTGATGCAGGAGAGTGACCGCGTGCTGATCATGGGGCACAAAATACCGGACATGGACGCACTGGGGGCGGCCATCGGGGTATGGAAGGCCGCAGCGCTCTACAACGTAGAGGCACACATCGTGCTGGATAAATCTAATCCGTCCATCGACCGGATGATGGAGCAGGTGAACAAGGACGAGAATCTGTCGAAAGCGCTCATGACGCCGGAGCAGTCGCTCCAGCTGATGACCGAGCATAGCCTGCTGGTCGTGGTGGATACGCACAAGGCCTCGATGACAATTGAGCCGAAATTGGTGCAGACGGCGAGCAGGGTGGTCGTTGTAGATCATCATCGTCGGGGCGAGGAGTTTATTAACGACTCTGTTTTGATTTATCTGGAGCCGTACGCGTCGTCGGCATGTGAGCTGGTGACAGAGCTGCTGCAATATATTCATGAGAAGGTTCAACTGACGCCGCTGGAGGCGACATCGTTGCTTGCGGGGATTACGGTGGATACCAAGCATTTTTCCCTGCATACAGGCTCACGTACGTTTGAAGCAGCCGGTTTTTTGCGGCGTAGCGGGGCGGATACAGTCATGATCCAGCGCATGTTAAAAGAGGACCTGGATGAATATATTGCTAAGGCGGAAATTATTAAGCATGCTAAAATGATATATGGGCACATCGCGCTTGCGGTGACAGAGCCCGGACAGAAGATACCGCAGCTCCTGATTGCTCAGGTGGCGGATTCATTACTCAATATGACGGATGTACTGGCCTCCTTTGTGGTCAGTGAACGTCCTGACGGCCTGGTGGGGATCAGCGCCCGTTCACTCGGACGCATGAACGTACAGGTCGTCATGGAACGGCTAGGCGGCGGAGGACATCTGACGAATGCGGCGGTTCAGCTGGATTGTCCGCTGGAGGAAGCCAAACGCAGAGTGGTCGACGTGCTGGCCGAAATTGATGGGGAAGAGGGGTTATTTGAATGAGAGTGATTTTTATTAAAGATATGAAGGGCCAAGGCAAGAAGGGTCAAATTAAGGAAGTATCGGACGGTTACGCAGCGAATTTCCTGCTGCCGCGTGGTATTGCCCGCCCGGCAACGGAAGGGAATATGAAGACGCTGGAGAACCAGAACGCTGCTGAGGAAAAGCGCAAGCAAGAGGAAAAGGAAGAGGCGCAGGCACTCGGCAAAAAGCTGGAATCCACAACTGTTCAGCTTAAAGCAAAAGCTGGTGAAGGCGGTCGACTGTTCGGAGCGATTACAAGCAAGCAAATCGCGGAAGCGGTCGCTGCGACGGGGATTAAGCTGGACAAACGCAAAATCGAGCTGGAAGAACCGATTCGTACGTTGGGCGTGACTCAAATGACCGTTAAGCTTCATCCTGAGGTCAAAGCTACGCTGAAGGTACAGGTGACCGAAGAATAATTATGGGCGGCGAATTTTTCGATCGGATTCCTCCGCAAAACCTGGAGGCAGAACAGGCGGTTATCGGGTCCATTTTGCTCCAGTCCGAAGCACTGATTACAGCGATGGAGCGGGTGCAGACCGAGGATTTTTACGATAAGGCTCACCAGATGATTTACGAAGCGATGATTGAGCTGGGTGAATCCGGACAGCCGATAGACTTGGTTACCCTGACCTCGAAAATTCAGGACAAGGGTCAGTTGGAGGATATCGGGGGTGTCAGTTATCTGGCGAAGCTGGCTCACGGGGTACCGACAGCGGCCAACGTGGATTACTACGCTCAGATTATTGAAGAAAAGGCGATGCTCCGCCGATTGATTCGTGCAGCTACGCAGATTGTGAGCGAAGGCTATAGCGGTGGCGAGGACGTCGCCGGTATGCTGAGCGATGCCGAGCGCAAGATTATGGAGATATCCAACGGGCGTTCGGGCAGCGGTTTTATTGCCATCCGCGATGTCGTGATGGAAGTGTTCGACCGGGTCGAATTGCTGCACCAGAACAAGGGCAATACGACCGGGATTCCATCCGGCTTTGTTGATTTGGACAAGATGACGGCGGGTTTCCAGCGCAATGATTTGATCATTGTGGCAGCTCGTCCATCCGTAGGTAAAACGGCGTTCGCCCTAAATATTGCGCAAAACGTTGCGGTTCGGGCGAAGGAGACGGTTGCTATCTTCAGTCTGGAAATGTCGGCGGCCCAGCTCGTGCAGCGGATGATCTGCGCCGAGGCCAATCTGGATGCAAACGTGATGCGGACAGGTGATTTTAAAGGCGACGACGATTGGGCGAAGCTGACGATGGGCATTGCAGCCTTGTCGGAGGCTGAGATCTATATTGACGATACGCCGGGTATTACGGTTGCGGATATCCGTGCCAAGTGCCGCCGTCTCAAGACGGAAAAGGGACTGGGTATGATCGTGATCGACTACTTGCAGCTCATTCATGGGCGGGGGAAGTCGGGCGAGAACCGGCAGCAGGAGGTATCCGAAATTTCGCGGACCTTGAAGCAAATTGCCCGTGAGCTGGAAGTGCCTGTAATCGCCCTTTCCCAGTTGAGCCGGGGTGTGGAGCAGCGTCAGGACAAGCGGCCGATGATGAGTGATTTGCGGGAATCCGGTTCCATTGAGCAGGATGCTGATATCGTCGCGTTTCTGTACCGGGATGATTACTATAATCAGGAAACGGAAAAGAAAAATATTATCGAGATTATCATTGCCAAGCAACGTAACGGCCCGGTCGGTACGGTAGAGCTGGTGTTTCTCAAAAATTATAATAAATTCGCCAATTACGAGCGTGCTCATTCGGATGCGTTCGCTGGATAACGGAATGATATATTTGAAAAAAGGCTCTTTCGACGCGGTTCTCGCAATGTCGAAGGGGCCTTTTACATACGATATTCATAAGTTTTCATATAAAGGCCGAAACTCTCAATTACGAACAATACTATTTTCATGTGATATAATGTTCGCTTTTTATTTGACTTTGAAAAATGGTGCTGTTACACTTATAGTGCTGCTTCAACGCAGTGGGGAGATCATTACGCCCGGGGCTTTCCGTACCTACGGAATGTCTGCGACGGACGTTTTTTCCTGCTGTCCAAGAACGCTCCGTATCTGTCCGCTCAGGCGGTTGAAGTCGGATATGCGCAGCGCGTCAGCTCAAAATCAGAGTGTCTGTGGCACTCCACGGAGGAATGAAACATGTCAACTGTAGTCGTTGTGGGAACACAATGGGGAGACGAAGGCAAAGGCAAAATTACGGACTATCTGGCGGAAAGCGCTGAAGTAGTGGCCCGTTACCAAGGCGGAAACAATGCTGGTCATACGATTCTCATTGACGGTAAAAAGTACAAGCTGAGCCTGATTCCATCCGGCGTTTTTTATGAAGATAAAAAGTGTGTCATTGGCAACGGCATGGTAGTTAATCCGGCCGCTCTTATTGAAGAAATTACTTACATTCACGATAATGGCTTTTCTACGAAAAATCTGGTCATTAGTGACCGTGCACATGTTATTATGCCATACCACATCACGTTGGATGTGCTGGAAGAAAACCGCAAAGGACCTAACCAAATCGGTACGACGCGTAAAGGGATCGGCCCTGCTTATATGGATAAAGCTGCTCGTAACGGTATTCGTATTGCTGATTTGCTGGATGCAGAGGAATTCGAAACGAAGCTGCGCCTTCAAGTGAAGGAAAAGAATCAAGTGATCGAACAGGTATACGGCGGCGAGCCGCTGAATGTGGAAGATATACTGAAACAATACCTGGAGTATGCAGAATTTGTTCGTCCTTATGTAGGGGATACGTCTGTTGTGCTGAATGATGCGATTGATGCGAATCAAAAGGTACTGTTCGAGGGCGCGCAAGGCGTTATGCTCGATATCGACCAAGGTACGTATCCGTACGTTACATCCTCCAACCCTTCGGCTGGCGGCGTATGTATCGGTTCCGGTGTAGGCCCGTCCAAGATCCAACAGGTCATTGGTGTAGCCAAATCGTACACAACTCGTGTCGGTGACGGTCCGTTTCCAACGGAACTGAATGATGAAATCGGCGATTACATCCGTGAAACAGGTCATGAGTACGGTACCGTTACAGGTCGTGCTCGTCGTGTTGGCTGGTTTGATAGTGTGGTTGTACGTCATGCCCGTCGTGTCAGCGGACTTACAGGTCTGTCCTTGAACTCGCTGGACGTATTGACAGGTCTGAAAACGGTGAAAATTTGCACAGGCTACAAGTATCGCGGTGAGGTGATTACGCATTATCCGGCTAGTTTGAAAATGCTGGCGGAGTGCGAGGCCGTATACGAGGAACTGCCAGGCTGGAGCGAAGACATTACTGGCGTGAAAACGCTGGAGGAATTGCCTGAGACTACTCGTAATTACGTACAACGCGTATCTGAGCTGACAGGTATTCCAATTGCGATCTTCTCTGTTGGTCGTAACCGTGACCAAACGAACCAAGTGCTTCCGATTTACCTGTAACCAGCAGAATCGTTTTATCTGTTAAGGCGTTATGCCTATTCAATTGTATAGCTATTCCTGCACGTTCAAGGAGAGAGAGGCTGTTAAAAGCCCCCCTCTCCTTTTTTTTATGTAAAAAGCGTTCCTCTGATTTCCCTCCCTTTTACAAAATCTTATCGCCCATGTCGATTTGTGATAACAAACCCTCTCTATAATCCAGATAGAAAGAGATTCGGACGTCTAGACGTCTTGAGAGGGATGAATTATGAACTGGTATCTTCGCTCACTTGGCACACGCAAAATTATGGAGTTCATCGTGCTCGTTATTTTCGTCATTTTTTTCCTGGGGCCTCTGACTAACCTGTTGCTGCTGGCGGTTTCGGGAAAATGGCAGTATCCTGCACCGTTGCCACAGAGCTTGTCACTGGAATGGTGGAAGTTTGTATTAACCCAGGATGATGTGCTTAGCTCTATATCTCTATCCTTCCTGATCGCCATTACCGTTACAGTCTGCTCGATTATCGTATGTGTTCCCGCTGCCTACGCCTTCGCGCGGATTTCATTTCCGCTGAGTAAGTGGTTTTTGTTTTCATTTTTGCTCACGCATGCTTTCCCGAAAATGGGATTGTACGTGTCCATCGCGGTGTTGTTCTACAAGTTCGGGCTGATGAACACCTTTACGGGCATTGTATTGATCCACATGGTGAACACCCTGATGTACATGACATGGATTCCTTCCTCTGCGTTCCGCAGCGTCCATCGTGCTCAAGAGGAATCTGCCCGGGATGCCGGGGCGGGACCGCTACGGGTTTTCTGGAAAATTACGTTCCCCATGGCGCTGCCCGGCATTGTGGTCGCTTCCATCTTTACGTTTCTCGCTTCATTAGATGAGGCGCAGGGAACGCTGCTCGTCGGGACACCGGACTATAAAACGATGCCCGTCATCATGTATTCCATTATTGCGGATTATCCGAGCACAACCGGTGCAGTATTCTCCGTCATTTTGACCTTGCCCACGGTGATCTTACTGCTTGCAGCAAGGCGTTTCGTAAGTGCGGACGTGCTGGCTGGGGGATTCCAGGTGAAATAACGCAATTGGTAAAAAGGAGCCAAATCTAATGTCCATTCAATTATCCATTCGTGAGTTAACCAAACGCTTTAAGACGGGGGACGGAGTCAAGGGCATTTCACTTGACGTAATGAAAGGGGAACTTGTAACGCTACTCGGTCCTTCCGGCTGTGGTAAAACAACCGTGCTTCGCTCCATTGGCGGCTTTTTGGACCCGGACAGTGGCGACATTGAGATTCAGGGTAAAAGCGTGCTCAAGCTGCCACCCGAAAAGCGCCCGACCGCTATGGTGTTCCAAAGCTATAATTTGTGGCCGCATATGACCGTATATGACAACCTTGCTTTCGGTTTGAAGATTCGCAAGGTGAAAAAGGCGGAAATCGACCGTCAGGTAAAGGAAGCACTGGCGCTGGTTCGGCTGGAGACAGCAGAGCGTAAAACGCCGGGGCAGCTCTCGGGCGGTCAGCAGCAGCGGGTAGCACTTGCTCGGGCTCTGCTGCTAAAGCCGGATGTATTGCTGCTGGACGAGCCCTTTTCCGCGCTCGATGCGAAGCTGCGCATGGAGATGAGGGAGGAGCTGCGCGACATCCAGACCCAGACGGGAATGACAATGGTGTTCGTCACTCACGATCAGGAGGAGGCGCTGTCCATTTCCGACCGGATCGTCGTTATGAATGCGGGGCGAATTGAGCAGCTCTCTTCGCCGCAGGAGATTTATGACAAGCCACAATCGCTTTTTGTAGCAGGCTTTATTGGCCGGATTAATTTATTAAAGGGGGTGAGCACAGGTCGCAGTGTCTCTGTGAGCGGAATACCGTTTGCACAGGAGCATGAATACACGGGTGAATCCATGGTCGGTGTAAGGCCAGAGGATATTGTTCTGACGACGGAAGAAAACGGCTCTCTGGCTGGAACGATCAGACAAGTGATGATTCTCGGGCATTATGCGGAGGTTTCGCTGGATAGCGGTACCGATCATCTGAAAATGTTTGTGCCGCGTGAACGGGCGGCCGAGCTGCGCAGTGGAGAGCAAATCAGATTCAGCTTCAGTAAAATTGTTACTTTTCCAGCAGCACAGTGAAGATTCACGATCAACCTCTACATCGCATCAATGTCCATCATGAACGCATCATCTGGTGATGCTGCGAACTTGTGCAACTATCTAAAGGAGGCAACAACGTGTTTGGGAAAAAGAAGATGGGTCTGATTTTGTCCGGGGTGCTTAGCTTATCGTTGTTGGCTGGATGTGGAAACGGTGGTAATGCCGCTACAGCTACAGGGGAAGCCAAGGATACAAAAGCGGGAGCAGCTACGGGAACGACGGAAATTTCCTTGTACACTGGCGGGTCTTTGAACGTCAAAGAGCTGTGGGAAACGTTAATCAAGGACTTTGAAGCTAAAAATGATCACGTTAAGGTCAAACTGGTGTATTTGCCAGCGGGAACCGGGGGCGCATCTACGCTGGATCGTCTGATCGCAGCCAAGAAAAGCGGTCAAACCGATACAGATATCGACCTGTACGAAGGCAGTCTGGACGACATCACCAAAGGGGTAGGCGAAAAGCTGTGGGAAACAGCCGATACTGCCAAGGTTCCCAATTTGAAGAATGTCGATGAAACGTATCTCAAGCAAGTAAACAATCAGGCCATTCCATACCGTGCCTCTTCGGTTGTCCTTGCCTACAACAGCGCAAAAGTGGCGACACCTCCGAAAACAGCCGACGAGCTGTATACGTGGATTCGTCAGCACCCGGGAAAATTTGCTTATAACGACCCGTCCACGGGTGGATCGGGTAGCTCGTTTGTGAACACGGTTATCTATAATTTCCTTCCTCCAGAGGCGATGAACAGTGATGATCCGGCAAATATGAAGAAATGGGATCAAGGCTTCTCGTTGCTCAAAGACCTGGGCCCTTCGATGTACCAAAAGGGAGTCTATCCGAAAAAGAACCAAGGTACGCTTGATATTTTGGCAAGTGGAGAGGTGGACATGGTTCCGGCTTGGTCCGATATGGCGCTCGAACAACTGGCTAAAGGTCTGCTTCCAGACACGGTGAAGCTGACACAGATTGACCCTGCTTTTACAGGCGGTCCCTCTTATCTGATGGTTCCTTCGCTTTCCTCCAAAAAAGAAGCAACACAAAAATTCCTGAACTACGTGCTGACGCCAGAAGCGCAAACGGTTGTTATCAACAAAATGTACGGTTATCCAGGGATTAAGTGGAATCTGATGCCAAGGGAACTGCAAGAAAAATTCAACAGTGTATCTTCTGGATACCGCAGCTTCAACAGTGGCGAGCTTCAGCAGGAAATCTACAAACGCTGGCAAAGTGAAGTAGCGGGCGGTTGATCATGAGTTCATCGTCCAAAAGGGGGATGCTGGGGCTTGCCCTGGTCATCCCGTCTTTTCTCATTTTGCTGGTCGTCGTCATCATTCCGATTCTCTATGCCGTAAAGGAAAGCCTGATAGATCAGCATGGAACAGGCTACGGGCTGGCGAACTATATCCGCCTGTTCACGGAGCCTGCGATGCGAAAAAATATGATATATACGATCAATGTCACGCTGGTCTCGACGGCCCTTACCTTAGTCATCAGCTATGCCTTGGCGATTTATCTGCGATTTGGAAAAGGTTTTGTCGTCAAATGGATCGGCCGATTGTATTTTGTCCCGATGTTCGTTCCCGGCGTAATTGCAACCTATGCGATCATTACGATGTACGGCAATCATGGCTGGGCTGCACGCCTTTTGTTGCCGCTGGGTATTGAAACCATTCCGAGGATTATTTACGACTACAAAGGACTGGTGCTGGCTAATCTGTGGTTTAACATTCCGTTCGCCACGATGCTCCTAAGCTCGGCCTTGGCCAGCATTCCAAACGCTGTTGTAGAGAGTGCCAGAGACGCGGGAGCCAGCACGCTGCAACTGTTTGGGCGCTTTATTTTACCCCTTTCCTACAAAACGATGTGGGTTGCGGTGACCTTCATCTTTATGGGGATTATGGGCAGCTTCACGGCTCCGTTCCTGATTGGTGCAAACTCGCCGCAGGTGCTGGGTGTCGCGATGCAGCAGGTATTTTCCAGCTATCAGGAGACGCATACAGCCAGCGCAATGGCAGTGTTTATGTTTTTGCTGTGTTCTTTTATGGGCTACTTTTATATTCGGACCATGGTGAAGGATGCGGATGCGAGCTAGACGGCCGCTATACACTAAGGAGGTTACAGGGATGAACAGCCAAGCAGAGGTGCAGATTACCGGGTTTAGTGGGCGAGTGTGGGAAAAGGATCTGCTGGATTGCGGGTATCGGATTTCCTTACACAAAGCGGAGGTTGAACTCAGTCCGGGGAATGGATTCCGGTTCACGTTTTCCATGCCGGAAGACGGATTCGCAGAGCTTGATCTGCTCGCCAGATCGGACAGTGATTGGGCTGCTACAGATCGGGAATCCGCTTTCGTGCGCCTCTACCTGAACGAAGCCTATAATCAGGATGTTATTTTGTATTATGGCAGCAGTCAGGGAGTGTACACACGTTTGTTGGGGTATCTAAAAGAAGGCGATTATGAGGTGTACGCCGAATTTCGCGAGCTGGAATCGGCTCCGCTTGTATCCAGAGCGTGGATTGACGGGGTTGAACTGCGCTGTGTGGCCGATTCGTCTCCAAGATCGCTGATTTATCGTCACACCCCACTTTTATACGGTCGCAATCTGGCACATCCCTATGAGAACCGCTTTACGGATACACCGCTTGTTCTGTTCTACTCCGTGGAAGAGAATGAGGGGAAAACGGTCATTGAATACCAGATGATGTACAGCCATGAGGATGAAGGAACGCCCGCACCGCTGCTCATGAGCAAATGGGGGAGAACCACAGATATCGAATGGATGTACCGCGTCGAGCTGGATGCCGGGGGCAATGTTCTGGATGCTGTTTTCCAGGGGGCACATCATATTACGACTGCGTTTAATGGCAACTATGATCTGGGCGGGCATCCTGTTCTCCAATCCGCAACAACCAATGGAAACTTTAAGGATGACATTTCATCGGACTATCGTTTTATGCTGCCGCCTGCTTTCCAGTGGAAGCCAGAGGAAGAGCCGCGTGAAGCAGTCATGAGCCGTTTTCCTTTTGCCTATCAGGTAACTCAATGGGAGATGGAGCGTCAGCAGGAGCTGGAAATGCCGTCAAATGCGTCTTCCATTATGCTTGCCCACCAGCGCAGCTATGTATTTATCCAGACTTCAAAACGCCCCTTAAAGGATTCCAGCAGTGAATCGTCTCCAGCGTCCAAGCCGGGCTTTAACCGACGCGAGGAAGATGCCTGTGTGGATATCGAGCTTCGCCTTCACGGCTCGGAGCAGTGGTATTCATCGTGCTATCATGATCTGCGACTGGGTGATTTCAGGGCTGCTTATGAGGGTGCAGAGTCGCATTTTTCTACAACGGTCAAGTTATCTGGAGAGGCTGTGCTTGAGGATATAGCTGAAATCAGAGCCGTATTGCTGGAGGGCGGTGCGGACAGCATGGAAGTGGCTGGACTGTATGCTTTTACGCTAAACGAGGAAAACCTGCCGCAGTTTCCTGGTATTCGTACGGACCGGGTGATTGAGCTAACGCGGCTTCAACCAGCGGGTATTTTATGGGCAGCAGGCAAAGACGGGGCGGGTGCTGGCAATCATACTGTGAATCATATGGTGAACCGTACTGTGGATGACCCGACAAGTCAGGATGGAGAGTCATGAGCAGACTACTGTATGTGGAAGGAACGGTCGACAGAACCTGCACCCAGAGTCATATTACGTACTCTTTTCACATTCCACAGCCGACTGAAACGATCCGTATTCACTTCTCTTACACGCCCAAGTTATTGGAGGATCAAGAGCAAGCGCGAGAAATCATTGAGGAAAGCATGAGCAAATACGGATACGACGAGCCGGGGCATTCATCCGATCTGTGGAAGAAGTATATACCGCTGCAAAATTTATTGACGTTGTCTGTCGATGACCCTCTCCGTCACCGTGGAAATGCGCACCGTCCCGAGATGCAGCAGGAGCATTGGCTCGGTTCATCTGCGGCTTCGCCGGGATTCCTTGCAGGAGATAATCCGGCGGGCATGTGGCGGATCACCGTCAGTTTGCATGCCGTTGTGACCGAGACGCTTGCCTACCTAATTCACGTATCGGGGGAGGAAGCGGTATATGTTTAAATGGATTCCGGCTGAGCTTCATACCCATACGCTTCACAGCGACGGAAAGCAAACGCTGGAGGAGCTTGCCCAAAGCGCAAAAAATCTCGGGCTTGAATGCATCGCTATAACGGATCACAATACGCAGTCGGCACTTGCGGATCAGGAACGGGTTCAGCGACAGTTCGGTGTCCCGATCATTTCAGGGATGGAGTGGACGACCTTTTACGGGCATATGCTGACGCTGGGGGTAGAGCGCTTTATCGACTGGCGTGTGCTGGGACCGGATGACATTCATGAGGGAATCTGGCAGGTGCATGAGCAGGGAGGCATTGCCGGGCTTGCCCATCCATTCAGGATCGGAAGTCCGATCTGTACGGGGTGCTTTTGGGAGTACACCATTCAGGACTGGCATGAGGTCGATTATATTGAGGTCTGGTCGACGCTCATGCCGTCTATTAAGCGGGATAGCCAGCGGGCGTTTGCCATGTGGACGGATTTATTGAATCAGGGGTATCGCATCACTGCGGTAAGCGGTCGGGACTGGCATGTATCCAAACCGGATGATGCGCTTCCGGCTGTGACGTATCTGGGCGTTCATGATGAAACAGAACAGCAGGAGAGTCTGGCCGACCAGGCAGTGGAGGCGATCCGCCTCGGTTCGGTGTCGGTTACGATGGGGCCGTTACTGACGATGTCGGCACAAATTAATGACAGCGATAAACGGTATGGTATCGGCGAATGTGTAGAGCTGGCTGTGGAGGATTCACTGTCCGTGACGGTTCAATTGGATGTGGAAACGAGAGCGGCCCATTACAACCTTGAGCCTCAGAACCTTCGCCTTCTGCTGACAAGCGCCCAGGGGGTATGCTCCGAAACTTATATCCCTGCTCAATCAGGTGAATATACGCTATCATTACAAGATCCAACAGGAAAAGGCTGGGTGCGAGCCGAATTATATGGGTATATGGAAGATTGCGTCACGATGATTGCCTTTACAAATCCGATGTATATCACTTGAACTCAGGTCACTATAATAGAAAGGCTGGGCTTTGGACGGTGTCAACAAAACAAGAGAACATTAAGCAGCTTATAGAGGAATATATAGAGGTCAACCAAATTGAGCCGGGCGAGAGGCTGCCTTCGGAAGCTGAACTTTCCCGATTGTTCTGCGTCTCGCGTGCGACGCTACGGGGAGCCGTCCGCCAGTTGGAAACGGAAGGCAAGCTGTTGGTGAAGCACGGGAGTGGTACGTTCGCTACTTGCCCGCTGCCGAGCATTCCAAGCTCGCTGGACTGCCTGTACAGCATCGGGGACATGATCCGTTCGGCAGGGTTGCGGGAGGATGAGCAGTTGGAATCTATCAAGAGGATGACGGTATGTCCCCCTGATATTGCCGAACGAATGAGGTTTTCCGAGAATGAGCCCATGATCATTCTGGAGCGGACTCGCACAGCCGATGGAGAAGCGGTAGCCCATTCTATCAATTGGATGCCGGAGACATTGGCAGGTTCGATTTTGGAGGGTGGGTCTTTTTCGGGTTCGCTTTTTCAAAGCCTGGAACTTAAAGCCGGGGTACGAATCGTTGGCGCGTATTCGGAGCTTACCGTCCCGAGTCATGACGATGCCCATATGACGCGTCTGTTGAAGCATCCGCAGGCCACGGTGTTACTGCTCAAGCAGCTTCATTACGATGAGCTGAACAGACAGGTGTTGTATTCACTGGATTATGTCCGCAGCGACATTTTCCATTTTTGGGTGCGCCGTACGCGCTGATCCATGGAAGCATCACATCTACTATCCAATCGTGCTAGTTTTACATATTCCAAGGGTTAAAAATCGTCATATCTCGTCAATACTGATCTATATGCACTTCATGATGATACACATGGCAAGATGCGTATAAGGAGGTAACGGGATATGAGGTGGCTTGGATGGCTGCTTAAAAAAGGAATGACGGTGGTGCTGGTCAGTGCTTTAACGCTGGCGGGAACAGGTGTGGTCGTAAATGCCTATATTCAATCGCTGCTGCGGCAGTTTAACATTCAGCTGGATCATCAGCCGGTATGGGGATTGGGTTGGCTGAAGGGAAGCTCTGGTACCGATAAAAGTACAGATACGGGAAAAAACAAAGCTACGGGCGGCGGTTCGGAAAGTGTAAAACCGCCTGATGATGCTTTGCCTGTCATGGGACAGGGCTTGGAAGCGAACGGGAGCGATACGGGAGGCACGGGTACCAGTGGGGCAACGAATGGGAAAACCCCGCAGGAGGGCGGTTCTTCGTCGGCTGGTGCATCTGGCAACGCATCACAGGAACGGGCAGAAGGTACAACTACACCTGAAACGAGTATTGAAGGTCATGAGCTGGTCATTACGCCTGATAATTTGACGGAAAAGAAGAATAGCTTACCCGCAGAGCAGAAGCAGGAAATTTTTGCGATTCTGATGAATAAGCTACCGCCGGAGGAAATGCAGAAAATATCGGCCGCGATGGAAGGCGGCCTGACCGAGCAAGAGCTTCAGGATATTCAGCAGGTGCTTGCCAAATATTTGACCAAAGAGGAATACAACAAGCTGATGGGTATGCTTAAATAGACATGCTCACAATAGGACTGTGGAATCCGCGCCGGGCGCGGATTTTTTTGCGTGTCAGGAAGGATCTGGAGTGCAGTTGAATTCTTTGTAAAAGCTATGTTAAAGTAAACAGTGTCGCGAAAAGGTTAAAATTTTGAAACCTTTTACGCAACTATGCAATGAGAGATAGCGACTAATATCATAGATACTTGTAAATACAGGCTAGATTCATAGGGTGAAAGACCAATAACGAACGCATTTATATAGAGATAAGATATGCTGAAAAGGAGAGAATCATGGAGGTTTTGAAGGAGAAGCATTCACCAGACAGCAGGAATGAAGGTTTGAGCATGGAAGACAAGCCTGCTGGGGAAACGGGAAAAATAGCAAAGTGGTGGAGCGGACGGAGAAAATGGTTGAGCTGGACCGCAGGCGGTGTGGTGATTGCAGGCAGCCTTATTTTTGCGGGTAATCAATATGTCGGGGCCAATACGGTCCCTTATTATAAAGTGTATGTAAAAGGTGTCGAGGTTGGAAGCATCCTCAATGAGCAACAGCTAAAGCAATTGTATACAACGAAGAGCAAGCAATATAAGGACAAGTATCCCGGTGTGGACATGGTGCTCAATACGAGCGCGGTAACGACAGGCATCGAAAAGGCGTATAAAGTGGATATCGACAGCGGAGCAACACTGAAGAAGCTGGACGGGTTGCTGACCGCATATGCCAAAGGAGTAGAAGTAAAGGTCAACGGCCAGACGGTCGGTATTGTAAAGGATAAAGCGACTGCGCAGGCAGCTTTAAAGCAAGTGCAGAAGAAATACACACCTGCGGGTGAAGGTATGGCTACAGGCATCAAGGGACTGGTTCGCAAAACATCCGTGGGCAGCAGTCATGCAAGTACCGGTAGCAAAACCCCTAAAGCGTGGCTGGAGTCTGCCAGTATTCGCGAGAAAATTGCATACGAGCCTGTAAAAGCAGACCCGAACAAGGTGCTGACAGAGGCGGAAGCGGTTAAAGCGCTGACCGAAGCGCGTGAGGCACCTGTAACGTACACAGTGCAGGAGGGCGATTCCTTGTCGTCGATTGCGAATAAATTTAATATGACCGCTTGGGAGATTAAGCAGAACAACCCCGGCTCGCGTGAGCGGTATCTGCAAATCGGGGATGAACTGAAGCTCACGGCTCCAAAGGCTCCGGTTACGGTCCGGACGGTGGAGAAGGTCGTCGAGCAGATTGCCATTGAGCCTGAGATTGAGGTTCGCCAAAGTGACGAACTGAAAGCAGGAGTCACCAAGGTCGTCAGACCGGGACAAGCGGGCTTGAAGGAAATGGATTACCGTCTGACCAAGGAGAACGGCGAGGTTGTGCAAGAAGAATGGCTCGGTCAAAAGGTATTGCAGCCGTCTGTTACTGAGGTGGTTCTGAGAGGAACGAAGGTCGTGGGAGAAGGCTCAGGACAGTTCGCTTGGCCGGTGTCCGGCGCAACAATGTCGAGTAGTTTTGGCGCACGCTGGGGGCGTATGCATGAGGGTGTCGATTTGGTCGGTAGTCCTGACATTCACGCATCGGATGAAGGCGTAGTCACATTTGCGGGTCAACAGAATGGCTACGGCAATGTCATTATGATCGATCATCGCAACGGCTACCAAACGGTGTACGGGCATTTGAGCAGCATTGGCGTTCATGTAGGACAGGTCGTTCAACAAGGCGAGTCGATCGGGGTTATGGGGAATACAGGACGCTCGACAGGAACACATCTGCATTTTGAAATCCGTAAAAACAATACAGCACAAAATCCAATGACGTATTTAAGATAGATTTGTTGTTTATATAGAAATGTACATGATTCATGAGGATCAAGGGGAAAGACCATGTTTTTCTGCATGCTTAAAGTCAGGTGCAGGCATGGTTTTTTTTCTGCGTAAAGAAAGGGTCCGAAGAAGTAATGGAATGGCGTGTGTGTGTGATAGAATAGAATAAGCATCTTATGGATACTGACAAGCGAAAGTTCAATATAGATTACGATCCGTGAGAAGAGGTGAGCGCTGTATGCAGGGAACGATTCTGGTGGTGGATGATGAACAGCCTATCGCTGATATTTTGAAATTTAATTTGGAAAAAGAGGGCTATCAGGTGATTTGCGCCTTCGATGGAATCAGCGCGGTGGATATCGCGGTCAAGCAGCAGCCTGACCTGATTCTGCTCGACCTGATGCTGCCGGGCATGGACGGCATGGACGTGTGCCGCGAGGTGCGCGGGCATCAGCTACAGACGCCGATTATTATGCTGACTGCCAAAGACGGCGAAATCGACAAGGTGTTGGGGCTGGAACTGGGCGCAGATGATTATGTGACGAAGCCGTTCAGCACACGGGAATTGCTGGCGCGGGTGAAGGCACAGATGCGTAGACAGCAGCGCGGCGGGGCAGGCACGTCGGAAAGCCGCTCGCAGGAAGAGAAGCAGGGGCTGCGCGTGGCGGACCTCTTTTTTGATACGGATATGTATACAGCTTACAAAAACGGTACACCGCTCGATCTGACGCATCGGGAGTATGAGCTACTGTATTATATGGCGAAAAATGCCGGGAAGGTCATGACGCGGGAGCATTTGCTCCAGGCGGTATGGGGCTTCGAATACTACGGAGATGTGCGGACGGTGGATGTGACGATCCGGCGGCTGCGCGAGAAGATTGAGGAAAACCCGAGCAAGCCGGAGACGATCCTGACGCGACGTGGACTCGGATATATTATTAGCGGGGGCAAAGGTGGCCTGCGGGCATGAGATGGCTGTCTTTCTTTCGCACCATTCATGCGAAGCTGATTATTATTTATGTGCTGTTGATTTTGGTGGCGATGCAGCTAATCGGGGTCTATTTTGTCAGCTCGATGAAGAACTCTCTGACGAGTAACTTTACACAGGACTTGCAGGCACGGGCGGAAATGCTGTCCGTGCTGGCAGAACAGGATCTGAGCGGCAGTGACGGTAAAATGGAGGAAGACAGCGTAGAAAGTTTGCGTGCACGCGTGAATAATCTGTTTGATTTCAGCGGCGCAGAAATTCAGGTGCTGGATGCCAGCGGCAAGGTGCTGATTACGTCCCAAGGCTCACACGCCGATTATGTCGGACGCAAAAATACGCAGACGGTGGTCAGCCGCGCACTCCAGGGTATCCGTGACAACGAGGAATACATGGTGGACGAGGATAATGTCCGCAAGAAGGTCGTTGCCAAGCCCGTCATCAGCCAAGGCAAGATTGTCGGCGCAGTGTATATCGCTGCCTCCATGACCGAGCTGTACGATACGATGAAACGCATTAACAATGTGTTTCTATCAGGCATGCTTATTGCATTGGCGTTGACGGCTGTGCTGGGCGTGGTGCTGGCGCATACGATTACACACCCGATCAAGGTGATGACGCGTCATGCGACAGAGGTTGCCGAGGGCAAATTCGACCAGCAGATGCCTGTGTTTGGCGACGATGAGATCGGCAGGCTCAGTGTGGCCTTTAACTATATGACAGGCCGCTTGCGCGAGGCGTTGTCGCAAAATGAAGAGGAGAAGGAGAAGCTCTCCTCCATCTTGACCAACATGAGCGACGGTGTGGTCGCTACAGATGACAATGGCCGGGTTATTCTGGTCAACCGCCGAGCCAGCGCGATGCTGGGCGTGAACGAGAACGAAATGACCGGCAGACATATCGCAGTGCTGCTCGGTATCGACCCGGAGGAAACCGAGGCCCTGTACAGCGGTTCTTCGGCCTCCACGCTGTTGCAGCTGGAGCCCGCGGGTCAGGACGAGCCGATCGTTATCCGCGTGACGTTCACGCCGATTCATCGGCGGGAATTTGGCATCACGGGAACGATTGCGGTGCTTCAGGACGTGACGGAGCAGGAGGAAATGGAGACGACACGGCGGGAGTTCGTAGCGAATGTATCGCATGAGCTGCGCACCCCGTTGACGACGATCCGCAGCTATGCCGAAGCGCTGGATGACGGGGCAATGGGTGAACCGCAGCTCGCGGAGCGTTTCGTAGGTGTGATCCGCAACGAGACGGAGCGTATGATCCGGTTAGTTACGGATTTGCTGCATTTGTCGCGGCTGGATTCCAATGAAGCGCCTTTGCGGATGCAGCCTGCGGATGTGATGGAGATGCTGGACGAAGTCGCGGATCGGTTTTCTTTTCAAATGAAGCAAAAGAATATCCGGTCTGGAATGTTCGTGGAGCAGGGGGTCGGCAAGGTCGTGATTGACCGGGATCAAATTGAGCAGGTGTTGGACAATCTGATGTCCAATGCTTTGAAATATACGCCGGAGGGCGGAAATATTCGGATTGAAGCTCGCCGTAATAGCGAGGGAATGCTGGCTATTTCGGTACAGGATACCGGGATAGGGATTCCCAAAAAGGATTTGGACCGGATTTTTGAACGGTTTTACCGTGTGGACAAGGCCAGATCGCGCAATATGGGTGGCACAGGCTTGGGGCTATCGATTGCCCGGGAAATTGTAAAGGCGCATGGGGGCCAGATTTTTCTGGAGTCAGAATACGGTCAGGGAACCTGTACGACCTTTACACTACCCATGTCGGGTGAAGGGAGGGAAGCACAGTGAAGGAACGTTTGAAGTCATGGGCGCTTATTTTGCTGGTTGCTTCCAGCCTCGTACAGAGTTATTTTCTGATTTATCGCCTTCCGGGCAGTGATTCTGTACTTACTTCGGAGACGAATTATGTCAAAACCGAGAGCATGGGACAGGAGAAAAGGATTGAAAATCTCGTGTTTCCCGATAAAATGCTGATTCACCAAGGGCAAAACAAGCATACCGTTTTTTATCCGGGCGTTGCTTTCTATGATTTGATTTTTACACGGCTGGAAAGCCGGAGCTTTAACAGCTTTCAACGTCGGAGTATCCATTCGGCGGATTGGGCGCGGATTCGCAGCGAGAATGAGGGCATGGAGCTGTCCTTTTCGGGGGGCGTTCCTGTTTCACTGCTGGAGAGGGTCATGCGTCTGACGCCGGATTCTGTATTTCAGGGAGAGACGATTAACCGTATCTGGATCTATATAGATGAGAAAAATGCCAAGCCGCATGCTCTCTTTTTCAGTGCCAGAGGCGATGTGGTGTATGAGGCGAATCAGTTCGATATGACGGTGGAGGATATCCGGCAGCATGTGAATTTCGGTAAAAATGCCCCGTTGTACGAGCTGGTGGATAATCAGTATTACATTCCCGCAGATAACCTGGAGACGGTGCAGCCCGTGGTATATGCCGGGTTGTTCACGACAGAGCAGATGCAACGGAATTTGTTTTTCGATCCAGGGATTACACGTAATATCCAGGAGAAGGATGGTTCCCAAATTTATACAGACAGCAAGCGCAGTCTGCAAATCAAGCAGGATCAGCGATGGATGAGCTATACCGATCCCAGCGCCCCGGGAGCGAGCGGAAGCAGCCCGATTAGGGATGTGTTGGCCGCGGTTGATTTTGTAAATCAACATGGCGGTTGGGATGCTTCTTATCAACTGAAAATCAGAAGCAGCAATGAAGATCGTACAAGCGTGCTGTTTCAGCAGTATTACGGGGCTTATCCGGTGCTGGACACGCCATCCTTCCGGTTTGGCACGATTTTGTTGGAAATCCAGCAGGAAACGGCATCCGTCTATGATCGTTCGCTGTTGTATCTGAAGGGCGGCGAACAATCCTCGAAAAAGGTTATGCTTCCAGGCGGCGAAACCTTGAAGAAGCAGTTGGAGGCTGTAGCCAAAGGGAAAACGATTAGAAATCTGACCCCTGTATATCAGCCGGAGTTGATCAATGATGGGTTAAAGCTCATTCCCGAGTGGCGGGTTACGTTGGGCGATGGTTCAGTGGCAGAGATTCACGCTGTGGCCATAACAGCGACAACGTCGAGTACACCGCAAACACAGCAATCTCAGGAGTCAAAGAAGTGACCATATAGGCTTATGGCAGAAAGGGGGAACGGGAATGGATTGGAGCCGCGCGAAAAACGTACTGATCTGTACATTTTTGCTGCTCAATGTAGTGCTGGGGCGCCAGTTGTGGAATGATGCGCAGGAAACGGCAGGGCCGAATTTGGATTTTACTTCATTGGATGAAAATACGCAGCGTTTAATGGAAGAAAAGAGCATTCAGGTGCTGGCTCCGATTCCCGGAGATACCCCGCAGCTGCCCAAGCTTTCCTATACGTATGTTCATAGTGGGAAAAAGGATGATCGCGTGCAACTGGTAAAGCCGGTAGACAGCAAGCTTGTATTCACTCACGATTCGCTGGTTGAGGCATTACAGCCGCAAATCAAGGATATCGACAACTACCAGTATGATCCACTGGATGTACAGGAGGAGCCGGCATCCGGACAGACGGACGCTTTTGTGCTGCATCCGTTGGTACAGGATAAATGGCCGCTGTTTAATGTGAAGCTGGCTCTGTTTTACAGCAATCAGAAGATTACAGGATATCGCAAAATTCAGGTTGAACTCCAGCCCTCGGATGAAGCGAAGAAAATGCTGCCCGCATCCAAGGCGCTGGCACGGTTGATTGACAGTTATTTGCCGCGTGATGCGATTGTGAAGGATATTCGGCTTGGTTATTACGGACAAACCTTTAACTCGGATAGCCAGGTAGCTGCGCCTGTATGGCGGTTTATGCTGGATAACGGGCAAGGCGTGTATTACGTGCAGATGAATGGAGATGTCATAAGTCCAAAGACAGAACAAACAGAAGGGTCTTGAACAGATATGGGGATTTCATTTACCGTGCTGTCGAGCGGTTCGACCGGCAACGCCACCGTTGTCCGGAACGAAGACACGACATTACTCATCGACGCAGGTCTCAGCGCGAAGCGTATTGATGAATTGCTAAAGGAACGCGATCTGAGCGGAGAAGAGTTGGATGGTATTTTGGTCACACATGAGCATTCCGATCATGTTAAAGGACTAGGCGCCATGG
This sequence comes from Paenibacillus maysiensis, assembly GCF_000520815.1. Classification (GTDB taxonomy): domain Bacteria; phylum Bacillota; class Bacilli; order Paenibacillales; family Paenibacillaceae; genus Paenibacillus; species Paenibacillus maysiensis. Next base: position 60,895 of record NZ_ASRY01000176.1, read on the forward strand.
CGCGTAAATATAATTTACCTGTGTACGCGAATGAGAAGACATGGTTTGCCATCAGTAATGCCGTTGGTCAGATTGCGGACGATAACCGCAGAATATTGGAGACAGGCGGCACACGGGAATTTGAATCGTTGCGCGTAGAGTCTTTTGGCATATCCCATGATGCGGCTGAGCCGGTAGGCTATAGCTTTTACGATGGGGCAGAGAAGCTCAGTGTAGCCACTGATCTCGGCTATGTCAGCGACAAGGTGAAGCAGGCCATTTCAGACGCAGATGTATTGGTACTGGAGTCTAATCATGATGTGGAAATGCTGCGCATGGGACGTTATCCATGGAATATCAAGCGTCGTATTCTCAGCGATATCGGTCACTTATCCAATGAAATGGCGGGCGCGATCCTTAGCGAGCTGCTGACGGGACGGACGAAGCGAACGTATTTGGCGCATTTGAGCCGCGACCACAATATGATGGAGCTGGCAAAGCTGACCGTGCGCGGAGCAATGGAAGATCGCGGCTGCTTTTACAAGGACAGTGAGTTCCGATTGTGCGATACGTATTATGACCGTCCTACACCGTGGGATAAGGTAAGTGAGCCATAAAGCTGTCCAGCTCGGCGGCTTTGCGTTCTACCTCTTCGCGGGTCACAATGCCTTTGTCCACCAATAGCTCAATGAGTGTACTTAACGCCAAAGTGTTGCGGTAATGCTCGTCTTTCAGATCCGCAAGCTTGGCAGCCATACGAACTTCATCCATAGCTGAGCGATGTTGATTCATCATACATTCCTCCTGTTAAAATATTTGAAAAATGGCGTGTGATCAGCTTGGTTTTGCCGGGTGCTGTGATACAATAAAGCTAACAACTGAAAGCTTTCTGAAAGAAGGCTTGTATCGGAAGCATAAGCTGTTACAAGCGAACGGGAACAGGCCAGAACGTCTCTATGAGACGATCATTTTGTAATAGAATAGAAGACTTGTTACTATTGTAGTCAACTGATTTGGAAATCATTCCTCCTTTTTCCTCTATTCGGAGTGGGATGCGACGTGTATGCTGGTTTATGAGATCAGGATGCTTAGGGAGGCCCCATTTGTGGTGATTAATAAGTAGGCTGAAATGAGCGGTTGTTTCGGTCATGGGGGATATTCAATCCATTTTGGCGTTCAAACGGAGCGAGTCTCTGTAGCATAGGTTGGCGCAAGCCCGAATAGCCCTAATTTTTTAGTGAGTGTCGGTGCATGACAACGAAGGGGAGAGGATTAGCATGGGCTTGTTTGATGACGATTTTTATTCAACGAGGGTATCCACGCGTGCGGCCAAAAAAAAGGCATTCAAGGCACGTCGTGGAGGACAGGGACGATGGCCGTACAGGAACTGGGGCGTGAGTCCGGTGCAGGCTGCTGTCATTAGCGGTGCAGTCAGTGCAGTAGTTGCGGTGCTCCTGTTCAGCTTTATTACAGGTCTGCCCTCCACTACAGCGGTAACCGGAGCAAGTCATTATCCCATGCGCCAAGCGGCGGGTGACCCGTATGACCGGATTGTGCAGGCGGCAGCCAAGGTGCGTCCGGCCGTCGTCAGCATCGTGAACCTGAAAGGGGGAGACGGTCATAGCGCAGAGCCGTCGGCGCTTGGATCGGGTGTTATTTTCCGGCTAACCTCCGGCAAAGCCTTTATTATGACTAACAATCATGTGATTGAAGGCTCGGATGATCTGGAGATTGTAACTGTGGATGGTGTCAAAAAAGAGGCGAAGCTGATCGGCAAGGATCGCATTAGCGATATCGCAGTGCTGGCGGTAGACAATAAGGGCATTAGCACGATAGCGGATATCGGTGATTCCAGTAAGCTTCGTCTGGGCGAGACCGTGATTGCCATTGGTAATCCGCTTGGCTTGGGCGATACGCTCACCTCAGGCATTGTGAGCTATACGAATCGGATTATTCCCATTTCCATTAATCAGGATGGCGTATATGACTGGGAGCAGCATGTCATCCAGACCGATGCAGCGATTAATGAAGGAAACAGCGGCGGTGCGCTGGTCGATCTGGACGGACGTGTGATAGGCATCAATACGATGAAAATTGCTGATACCGGTGTGGAAGGACTCGGCTTCGCCATTCCCGCCAATGAGGTCATGAAGACGGTGAATGAACTGGTTGAGGACGGCAAGATTACCCGTCCTTATCTGGGAGTATACACAGTTGACCTCAATAATGAGTATGCCCCGCTGGATGAAACACAGCGCAAGGAACTCAAGTTGCCTGACACTGTAAAGGACGGAGCGGTTGTTCTGGAGGCGCACGGCCCTGCCGAGGAGGCAGGCTTGAAGCTGAACGATGTCATTACCGCGTTCGATATTGAACCGATTAACTCCACGCTTGATTTGCGTCGCTACTTGTATGATAACAAGAAGATTGGCGACGAGCTGAAAGTTACCTTTTACCGGGCAGGCAAGGAAGAATCCGTGACGTTGAAATTAACGGATAAGCCGGACGGCTAAGGTATAATTTATAGGCATAACTATAAAAAAGGGCGTTCTCCGGATCATTTTCCGGGAACGCCTTTTCAGTTTGTCGGTTGTATTTTAGGTTAGGATGCCGTTCCCGTTACACGGGTTCCGCTCTTGGTAATTTTGTATGTTACCACATCACCGCTCCAGAAATGGAACTTCAGCGTGACTTCACCATCCTTCACACTGTTAAAAAATTCAGGTAGCAGCTTGATGCCATTCGCATCATACGCAGGGGCAAAGGTGTTGCCAAATTCCTTATACGGTGTCCAATCCTGCGGACCGGCATTGCCGCCATTGGTATAAACAGCTTCCATTGTGGCAAGCTGGCTGCCACGGAAGTCCGTTGGAATGGTAAAGGTTTGCGTAGTGCCCTCGGTAGCGCTTAATTTTGGTGTATCATACACGACTACTTTAAAATTCCAGTCTGCCCCCTTATTAAACTTGGCGTTAATTACTGCATTCTCACCATATTTACCGGAAGTGGTTAGGCTGGTGAGCAAGCTGGCCTTCAAGGTTAATGTATCTCCGCTCAGTGTGTAGTCGGTGCCAAGTTTCAGTTGCTTGTTGTTGGCGGTTAGTGTGCTCAACTGATTGCCGTTCAGGTTTAAAGTGACCGTGGCATCCTGAACGGAAGTGCCTTTCTTCAAGTGAATGAGGTCACTGACTGCATTGGAGGAACGTCCTTTTAAGCTGGATTTCATGACATTGAAGAGTTCAGGATCGGACCACTTGTATGTTGTGCGGTTAAAATGCTGGCCATTATCCCAGAGGATGCCTGTTAATTTTTTCTCTTTCATATAATAGGTCAAAAACTCAAAGAATTTCAGCTTTTCGCCTTGTTCAATAACGCCTGTATTTTTATCGAAGCCGAGCAGGCCGTATTCACCGACGATGACCGGGATGCCCTTGGCTACAAATGTGTTATAGGCGTTATCAAAGGTTTGAATAATATCGTTTTTGGTATCCTTCTCAAATGTAGTATATCCGGCAATATTCACACTAAAAGGCCAATAGCCATAATAGTGGACAGTCGCAATCAGGTTGGGATCGTTCAGCTTGGTTATCGTGTTGTACAGCTCGTTGATTTTGTTCTGGGCAGGTGAAGTATCCAAGCCGGGCAGAACAAGTGGGCGGGTTCCATTATTACCGCCAGAGGCGCGGACAATTTTGTGGAAGGAAACATTCAGTTCTTGGAGCATCTGTTTCATTTTCGCTTCGTCTGTCGTCCTGCCTTCGGAGAAACGGGGTTCATTAATGCTTTCGAACATCAGCTTGTTAGGCTGATCTTTAAAGCGATTGGCAATTTGTGTCCATAATGCGTTATAACGAGCCAGTACTTCATCATGCTTGGGCTCCATACTGCTGACCCACAGCCATGAATCATGATGGACATTAATCATGACGTACAGATTGGCATCCAGTGCCCAGCGAACAACCTCATCCACACGGTTCATGTAGGCAGAGTCAACGGTATAATTCGGTGCTGCTCCTATGTGTTTATCCCAGGTGACGGGAATACGGATACTTTTGTATCCTTGGGCAGCAATTTGTTGGATCAGTGCCTGAGTAATGCGTGGATTGCCCCAGGCAGTCTCATCTGCCCCGACAGCATCCAGAGAATTGCCCAGATTCCATCCGGGCTGCATGGCTTCGACATACGATTGCATACTGCTGGCTGCGGTGGCTTGTGGTGCTTGTCCTTCAGATTCAGCAGCGGTGGCAACGGACGCGAACGTGGATAACAACAGGGTGATGGCAAGGGTCAGCGACAGCAATGAAACGTGTCTTCGTTTTAACATAACAGGCAGGCCCCTTTACAAAGTTATTTTTGAAAGCGTTTTCCAATAAAAGACTATCATACTATTTCAGTAAGGAATACCTGTAAAATTCATGTAAAAATCATGTGTAAATTAGATATTTTATCATCGTAAACGTTATTATTAATAATAAGAGGGAATTTTAGTAAAATTTATTGTCCTACTGGGAAAGTAGATTAGCGCGGTTTAGTCAGTACAGAAGGGAGAATGAACTGGATATGAACAAGCGGGATACCGAAGCCGTCGGCAGAGATGCTGGAGCGATATCCCGATTTCCGCGAGGACCTGAACGTCAGTAATTTCCTCATTTTTAAAACCAGACGACAGGGATAGGAATCAAGCCCTTTTCTTTCCGCGTTAAGTGTGGTAGAACAAAAGAAGGCGTTTGTAACAGACACCAAACAACTGGAAGAGCTTCATACGGAAAGGGATGCAACTGGGATGTACGTGGTATGTAAAGAGCATGTGGAACTGGCAATTGATATGTTCGTCGATGAATACGAGGATGCACCGGATGTCGTCGATCTCAAGGAAACGAAATTTTCGGATTGGGACCCTCCAGTGAAGTGCAAGGAATGTGAGCAGAAAGCGGAATTTTTAGTCGTCTAAAAAACAAGCACGGGCGTTTCGGGTAGAAACGTCCTTTTTGTATACCAGGATTTTTGCAAAATCCTCATGCATAGAGCTATATTTATTCCCAACACGTGCAGAGACAGGAGTGAACGATGGATGGACCCCTTGCTGCATTCACTGTTTCGTCCGATTCAGGTCAATGGAAGTGATTCTTCCACAACCTATATCGAAAAAAGGCCGTCTGCTGCGCTTAGGGCTTACGTGGCTTGCTATTGGGAGTCCGGTCCGTCTACTAGAGAAGTAGAGGGAGGTCTAGCCGTTTCGTGTGAAGACGCAGCTTCATCATGCTGGCTGGAGGAAGAAGCGGTGGATCGGGTATTACCTGACGGCTGCACGGATATTCTATTAGAATACGACCCGAGCAGTCAGCGTTATGATCTGTCGTACTGCGGGACGTTTACACATCCGTTCGTGTCTGCCAGACAAGCAGGTACCGAGACACGCATTTTTGCTGTGCGATTTTTTCCGGGCGGGGCACATTATTTTCACAGCATGCCGACTCATTTATTTACAGGTGGCCATTTTCGCTTGGAAGATATCTGGCCCGAAAGTATCGCGGTCATAGGTGAGCGTATTTTTGAGGCGCAGGATTTCAATGAACGGGTGCGGATGATGGACGAGTATCTGAACCAGCTTATACTGCGCCAAGGGACGAACGATTGTGAACTGATGAAAAACCTGCTGCATCGTATCTTTGTAAGTAGTGGGAGTATGAGTGTTAAAGAGCTAGCAGAGCGCGAAGCGATCAGTGAAAGACAGATCAACCGCAAGTTTGAGCAATGGATCGGGATCAGCCCCAAAAAGTTCAGTGAAGTCGTCCGCTTCCAGAGCGTTCTGCAAAGTATTCAAAGCGGTGGCCCTCTGGATTGGACGGAGCTTGCGTTGGAGTATAGCTTTTTTGATCAAGCCCATCTAAACCGTGATTTTCGCAGATTCTATGGCGATTCTCCGCTTACTGCGGCAAGGGATTTTCGAAAGTTGTCCGATTTTTACAATACACGTCCTGAGGCTTCCATTATATTCAAAACATGAAGAAGAATGACGAAGGAGAGATGAGCGCATGAGTGGAACGCTACAAATTCGGGAACATTTGCTGAATGAGCTGGAGACTGGAGTACGAACAGGAGAAGCCCTGATCCGTAAAATACGTCCAGAGGATTGGAGCTTTCGTCCACAGGACAATTTCCGCTCACTTTTGGAGCTAGTGCATCATTTTGTACTCATTCCTGCTTCGGATCTTGCCATTATGCATCAGGAGAAGTCTGAGGGTGAAGTGGGAAGCCTTGAAAATAGCCTGTCCGGGGTGGAAGATCCCGAACGTTTGGCTGTAAGTTTCAGGGAGAATTTTGAGGCGTATAAAGCTTACATTCTTTCGCTTAGCGAAGACGATTATTTGAATCGTTCGACCAAAGCTTTTTATATGGAGCATGGACATGTGCAAGTCCAATGGCAGATCGAGACCGTGACACATGTGTTCCATCACCGTTCGCAGATTTACAATTATCTGAAGCAATTGGGGCATGAAGTGAGCTTTTTTATGTTGTACGCTTGAGTGTTTTTTATAAAAGATTTGGAGGGCACCTGTGCGGTGCTCTTTTTTTGGTTGTAATCAAGCTTTTCCGGGGTGGAATGGCCTTACTCAAACGCGCGTGAAACTTCTTTACTAACTCGTCTGAGAATCCCATTTGATCTTCATTCAATCTGCTGGTCAATGCTACAAACTCA
>NZ_ASRY01000177.1 GCF_000520815.1 Paenibacillus maysiensis
ATCGCTTTGCAAAAAGAGAACCAGCGTCTTAAAATGGAAGTGGATATTTTAAAGCAAGCCGCGCTGATCATGGGACGAAAGTAGCTATCATCCAGAATAATCGTGATAAATACTCGGTATCAGCAATGTGCGACGTCCTGCAAATCGCAAGAAGTACATTTTATTACGACGCCCAAGAACGAGCCACTGAAGACGATGTCACCGAAGCTATTGTGGATATCTTTCACAAGAATCGAAAAGCCTACGGCACACGCAAGATCAAAGTGAAGCTCCATGAGCGTGGGTTGATCGTCTCCAGACGTCGCATTGGCCGCATCATGAAAGAGCAAGGGCTCGTTTCCACCTACACGGTGGCACAATATAAGCCCCATAAAAC
>NZ_ASRY01000178.1 GCF_000520815.1 Paenibacillus maysiensis
CAGAAGAACTGTCGCACTTGGCTTGACAATCCGTCATGGTAAAAAGTAAAAAGTTAATTAATATATATTTAATAGCAATTTGAGGCAGTATCCCTATAAGGAAAAGCTCTAGTAGTGATTAAAGCTTTATCTAAATAAAAATGAGCATATGGAAAGGCTCAGCAACAAATGCTGGGTCTTTTCGTCATGCTCTTCACATTGATATAGCACTTAGGACGGGAGTAAGTGCTAATTGGATTCAAAAGCGTTATGGTAATTTTTTTCTAGCTCCTTTAAAAAATTGCCCTTCATATAAATCTAAATTAAACTCTTGTAACACGAACGTATATTCTATATAATATATAGGAACGCTTGTTTCTATTTATTACATAGAGATAATATCTATCTGAAAGGAACGTTCACAGCTATATCACACCAACTACTAAACAGGAGGCTAAAACTTGTCCACTAATCCAACACGAAATCAATACCAAATCAAACTGTTCCACTTCAACGAGATCACTCATGAAGACAATCAACTTTGTGCGCCACAATCCAGCACTCGTACCATCACTGTATCAAACAGCATCTATCTCGATCAACTCAAGCGAGTCATAGCAGAACGTGATCCTCTCATTGATGTTACCGACGTAATCTTCATGCTCAAAGCAGACCAAATTGACGAAGATGATCCATCACAACTTGCCTTGTTTGAACGTATGCTGCGAGAGGGCATCTACTATAATGGAAGGAAATATGTTCGTTCAATTAAGTCGCCTGCGATGGGACGCACACAGCGAACGGAATTCATCCAAGAAAAGTATGTTGCTGATCTATATCGACACATTACACTCGGCAAAATACCACCACTCACCAATATCCACAAATGGGAAGCAGCTCTTGGTGTAAGTCGTTCAGCGGCACAACCAGTTCCGTATATCCCTCGTATTGTCGTCATTCCAGATTATGAAAAAGATACGATCATCGAGGGTGTATGGAAAGTGGAAAAGTGTACTGAAGATTTGGAACAACAGAAGTTGATATTCAATGAAAAGACGAAGCAACGTGAATATTTCAAATCGAAGAAAGAATTGAAGCCATCCAAGGAACAATTACATAAGTTAGAACGTATACCGAATAAAACGATCTCGTGGAATGGCCGCACAAAGTCTGTTCCTGATCAAAATGAATATAAAACTTTCAATGGATGGGATAAAGAGAATCGTCGTGTGAAGTTGGAAGCAATTCCTTTTCCTGCTCGTTCAGTTATGTATGACGAACTATACCCTTGCTATTCCATCGAGCAAACGGAAGAAATACCAATCATCGCGATTAATGAACAATCCATTGGATTTAAGCGAGTCGAATATCCACAATATGAAAATAAGAATGTTCAGTTTTTTGATGGTCAA
>NZ_ASRY01000179.1 GCF_000520815.1 Paenibacillus maysiensis
TCGTGCTTGTTGATTGCATATGAAGCCGATCCAGAACCAGCCTGCTTGCTTTCGTACCATGCAATAAAGTCGTTGATCTCTTTCATGCTCAGATCGAATTCCTTCTCTAAGCCAGTTGTCATGGTGACTACCAGAATAGCACGATCTCCCACCGGGTTATTGGGTTGAGAGGTTCCTGGATCTCCCGGTTGGCTTGGAGAGGTTCCATTATCGCCAGGCGCATATTTCTCAAAGTCTGAAAAGTATACGGATTTATTAGATCCGCCTGCTACATATATTGTATTATTCAAGCTCACTGCCGATAAAAGCCCCCTTGCAGTTAGTATGCTAGGTACTTTAGACCATGTATCTGTCCTGGGGTTATATTTTTCAACTTCATCTGTTGCTGGCCCGCTTACCTTTTCAGTAGCGGTATTACCTCCAATAACATATATTTCATTGTTTAACACTGCAGCTGTCAGCCCCATACGTTTGGTGGACATCGGTGACTTTGTTGTCCAAGTATTGGCTTGAGGATCATATTCTTCTATAGAAGAAAGCAAGCCTTTTGATTCATCGTAACCACCTATTGCATATACCTTTCCATTAACTAAAGCAGATGTGATATATCTACGAGGAGTGGATAAGCTAGCTTTTGTAGTCCAGCTATCGGTAATTGGATCATACTCGTAAACATCTGCGGATGCATTGTTATAAATATTGAATCCACCTATTACAAGAAGCTTTCCATTTACAAATTGAGAGGCGTGACCAGCTACAACCTTGGGAAGTGATTTACCCTTCTTCCACTCATTTGTTAGGGGGTCGTAGATATCCAGTTTGTCATTAATAGGCTCTCCTCCTGTAATAAATATTTTCCCATCATATACAGCAGCGCTTACCGTTCCTCTTGGTGTTGGGAGTTTTCCTTTTTGCGTCCATGTTTTAGTTTCAGGATCATAAACATCAATTGTGTCATAAAATTTATTTGGATCATGTCCCCCAATTGAATATATCTTTCCATTAACGGTTACAAGGCTTACCCTGTCGATCTTTTTTGTTAAATTTGTGTCGCTTGTCCAAACATTTTGATCAGCGAATATTTGTGTTCCTGTCGAGAAAAAAGCCATGCAAATAATAAAAAATATAAAGATTCTTTTCAAAACAATTTCTCCCCTTTGTGCTTTTGTAGGCATAAGATTACTTGAATCCATCTAAAGAGTCTAAACATAAACTTGCTGATCTATAAAAATAATCTATATATTTGCATATTTATTTTTTATTGGGTAGGAAAAAGGACTCCTTTCTGGCTACATACCAGTGGAGTCCTTCTTTACATCTACTCTAAATTCAAACTGATTCCGCATGAAAAAGGTTCCGTTAATCTTAACCGACTCCGGTGTAATATTCTCCACTGCTCCACCGTAATCCACAATATCTATCAAACCCTCGTCCAACGGCTGAACCACATATACTCTTGCCTGGCTTAATGCAGCCGCAAACAGTTCTATATCCGACTTTAACACTTTATATGTATGGTTAATGTTGATCACCTCATGATAGATATTCAGTGAATTGTGTGATAGTTCCTTCAAAACAAAAAAACGCCAACTAGTGGTTAGCGAGTTTTTTGTTTTGATGTATGCCAATTAACAAATTAATTATATAAGGACTTAGCTAATGAATCGACTGCATCATAACCGTTTGCAAATGGTTTAATTAGTTTATACATCTCATTTGTAATGTTTATGTTGGAAATCTCACCATCTGTCGCAAAATCATTTATCTCTTTTCCATTTACAGTCTCTGTTCCTTCTATATTATATGAGTAACCATGGTAATCACCTTCATTTACATAATTCGAAATAATAACATTATAAGTTTTAGCTCTTTCATTTCCTTTCTGATCTTTTGTTGTATACACAAGTGTTTTAATACTCGCCAGATCTATACCCTGTCTGAATGTTTCGTCAGAGTCAATAGCTCTGTCCGTACTTATGGATAAGCTTTTATTGGTATTTGTGTATCCGTATGATGTCATATTTAACCCATACTGTTCTCTACTATATCCTTTAACTAAATCATTATTTCTAAATGTCCCCTTTTCAACTCTACTCGTACTTTCATTTCTTCTATAACTATCTTTAAAAGTCAAAACTCCCTCACCATTTTGTTTATCGTTTTTCCATTGGCCATTATATGTGGTTACTTCTTCTATATAACTTGCACCATAGCTATCATAATCACTTTCTGAAGGTAATAAGTTTTTATTTATGTATTTACCTTGGCCTGACCTCTTTCCATTAACCCAATCGCCAGAGTAGCTTTTGTTCTTTCCCCAATGCATTGTCCCTTTTCCGTTAGGTTTTCCATTTTTTATTTCTCCATAATAATTTCCCCCTCCATATTTTATCGAAGTCTTGACTGTTGCTGCATTCACTGTGGATACACTAGAACAAATCATTGTAATAAAAATTACCACTAAAAAATTGATATAGACTTTCTTCCTCATTTCTGCCCATCTCCTTAAGCTTTCATGTTAGGTCTTTAGATCCATTTATCAATAGGTCTCGTTTAGTATATATTAGCAAACATCAAATCGGCAATTATAAAATGTGACTGTAATCGACATGGTAATCCATCTAAACATATGTATTCCTCCCCCTAAACGTAAAAAAACACCCAACCAGCGTGGCCAGTAGAGTATCACCTATACTTTATGGTCATTCTATAGAATAAATTTCGCTCCCTCTAAATATTTTAAAGTTTATCAATAAACTCTTGGGCTAAACGCTTTGAAGTAAATCTAGGACAGCCTACAATATTTATCATTAGCCCTAATACTCCAGATATGATTGCAATCACAACAGAAGCACCTAAATTCTCAAATAAATAGTCACCTATCATCCAGCCCGCTACACCACAAGCTAGACCAAATACAACAGTCATAATTAGACATGTTACAGGAACAAAAAGAAGAAGTAGGCACACGATAAAAACCCAAGCACCAACCCACCATTCTCCCTCTGGCCACCAAGTTCTATTAGCCCATCTACCAGCGACTACAGACACCATCAGGATTTCGCATAGAACAAATATTTCTGCTAAACCCGCAGTTTTGTAATCTCTAATACCCTCCGCTACTTCTCTTCTAATACTCAATACAATCACCCTTACGCATGTTAATATTATACATACAATATTGCTTTCACACACTTGAAAACACCCCACCAGCTTAGCCAGTAGGGTGTCACCGATGCTTTCGGATTGCACAACGGTGCTTCCGTATGTGTTGTTATCAGTATAATAGCTTTGGTTGATTCTGTAAATACGTTTATTGGTTAATGTTTTTTTCGATGTTTACACTTTTTTTCAATGCTACTATTCTAGCCTTTGAATAGCGATAAATCTTCTTAACTCATCTCTGCGATTGATAAGATCAATCAGGAGACGATCTATCCCGGTTATTGGCTGGGTTCTTTTATCAATACCTTGAACTCTTAATTTTTTCAAATCCGTTCGCGACATTGTTTCCGCCCCATCCTCTTCACTCCAATAATTTAATTCGAGAATCTCTTTGGTTGGTAAATTGATAAGGCTGATTGCGATTGGCGAGTTACGTAGATCGCCTTCCCCACCTCTTCCAGGGGCTTTTAACAACACTTCGTGTGTCTGACTTGTATCAGAGTTCCAACCTTCTATCCAATTTTCATTAACGTTTGACTCATTAAAAATATGGACAGATGGGCTGAGTAATCTACCTTGAGGTAAAATCTTAACTCGTAATGAAGTAATCCGATTTTCATGGAACACCTCAATAAATTCTTCCTCACTAATTTCTCGATTTGTTGTAACATAGTTAAACTCAGAACCGTAAATGTGCTGAAACCCACCATTTATAATAGTTCCTAGGCGCGACATTGCTTGTTGTCTACTTAGGTTAGTAGCAGGATAATCCCTGTGTTGTACCAACAGTCGCTGCTCTTGCAGATCCAAAGCAAAATAGGTGTTAAGATAAGGCGCGACATCTGGCACAAAAACATTTTTGTTGTCGTCCACTGAGTTGATGTCTGGTGAATGTTCTTCACTTAAACATCCACCGATGATATTTCCTTGATAATCAACCTCGCTTGTTATGCAATATTCAAACCCTTGCTCTCCGGGTATTTTAGCTAATTCCCGAAGATACTGGAAGAGTTCATGACCTTTAGATACTAGGTCACCTGCATAAATGATCTGATACACTCTGAAGTCCATATGCATAAATAGGCCTATCTCCTTTCAATAGCAGATAGGCCTATACTATCATAACGTGCATCTTTTGTCACATTTTATCTTTTCTAGTAGATAACGGCATCTTCTGCGTCGATCCAGATGTCCAAGCCATTATCGGTTTCAACCCGGATATCTGTACCAGTATCTGTTTCCGATATCTCCAAAATTCTACCTACCGCTCCATAAATTTCAGGAATACTATTGGAAATTATCTCAATCTTATCATTTACTGCCATCCCTAAATCTCCTCCTATTCTGGATTTATAGGACTTATTCTCCATTGGCTTGTTCAACTCCTTCTTAATCTTGATATTTATTTATACTTAAACACAATTATTCCACTCTATAACAAATATATCCCCTGCTAGGTCTACTGGCAGGGGTATACTCCATCCGTTTATTCTACTGTTACTCCTGTTACATTCGCCTGTGGTGCTGGAGCCGTATCTTGCAGCGTTTCAGGTGCCACGCTTGCCACGGTATCAGCTCCAGTAGCTTGAGAAAGAATAGCCGTGACTTGTGCAGCTAAAGAAGAGACAGCCTCCTTAGCTGCGGCCTGTGCTGCCTCCTCGTTTGGCTGTGCTTCAGTAGCGAGTACCGCTTTTGTTCTGGCCTTATACTCCAAATATGCCTTCTCAATGGTTGCTTGAAGCTCTACAACTGACACTGTAATGCCTTGTTCGGCAAGTCGCAGTGTAGCATACTGCAAAGCCTCCTGAAGCTTTCGTTCACCGTCAGCCTGCTTGAAAGCTGTTTGAGCAAAGGCAAAACCCTCTCCTGCTATCTTGTGAATGACTTCCCTTTGTGCAGCCGTAGTACGCGCCTCAAGCCATGTGTTTGCTTTGACCTTGACTGTGTTCAGTCCAGCGAGAATAACAGTTGTGAGTACACCTACAACGGCCGTTGCAATGGTGCTTACATATGGTTGTACAGTTTCAATAATTGTTTGCATGATTACTTTTCCCCTTTCGTTTTCAGAACAGCAATTCTATTTTTAGAGTCCCATGAAACCTCGGCACCATAAGATTCCGCTATTGGGCGAAGTTGTACATAAGCGATACCTTCCACAAGCTGCACAGATTGCAATTTACGATTATTCAGAAATGCTACCTTTTTGGCATTGTCCCAACGTAAAGGGATGCCAAGAGCATCAGCCAGCACGCGCAACGGAACGTGAGTCTTTCCATCAAACAGCAGGGCTTTACCCACATTCTCTCCGTTAATCTGGAATGATCCATCCTTAATAGTCGAAGCCTGTTCTTTGGATACGGTAGGCTTCTCGCTGAACCGTGCCCGAAGCTCGCCCACCGTACCGTCAAATTCATTTAGATCAACAGAACCCGCTATGCCATTCACCTTACGTATACCGGACGGCAGCGTGCCACCAGCCGAACCATCGCTATACTGCCAAAAGTCCCAGCGTGACCATCCAGATGCGCCAGGCGGAACCTGTGTCGCACTGTACCGGGCAATCCACAACGGGTAATCGGACAGCCCGGAAAAATTGCCGATAAATGAAGGATACGTGTACACGATTGGTCGTACTCCAGTAAGCCGCTCAACCTCCTGTAAAAACGCCTTAGCTACGGCTGTAAGCGCCGCTTTGCTCAAGCCGGACTTGTTGGACTCATAATCCATCACTGGCGGCAAATCGAATACCTCGATCCCTCCTGCCGCTTGAATGGCTTTGAAAAAATTTGCCGCTTCCAGGTGTGCAGCCTCCGGTGATATAGCAGAATCGTCTACGTAATGGTACGCTCCGATCAGCAGACCAGCAGCCTTTGCGTCCTTAACAAATTGTAGAAACTTCGATGATCGAAATGACTTGCCTTGTGTAGCTTTTATAAAGACAAACGATATACCATCGGCGGCTACCTTTTTAAAATCAATATTGCCGTTGTGGTGAGATACATCTATCCCTTGGGCATTCCCCTTCTTACGTGATTGCAAAATAATCACTCCTCAATATTGTTTTATACAGCAGGCTTTTGATCATCGTCTTCTTTCTGTTCTTTAGCTGACAAATTAGGATTGATTGGTGCTTGTGACCGGGATTCGAAAATTTTGACCGCATTCCTGAGTACGTCTGGCATTGGCACTCCCATTCTGCCGACATTTTCAATAACCGAGAGCAGTTCATTCGCCAAATAAAAGAAAATGACCGCATCTCGGAAGTAATGCGCATCCCCCAAAATACGATCAATCAAGTGTGCTACTGTTACCAACAAGAAAATGGCCACCTTACGGGCAATTCCGTAATACCCTTTCCTACTCTTCAATTCTCCGTTAATCCAAGCTGCCGCCCAGCCGGTACAGAAGTCGAGAACGACTATCCACCATAATAGCGTCAACATCGTTGTCCACCCCCCAAAAAAATAACCGATCATGGCCCCTGCGGATAAGCTTTTAATTGCCTGATCGACTTTCTCATGCATAACCCTTCCCCCGTCTCTCTGTTCAGGAAACTTTTCCTGACCTATTCATAGTGTGTTTCTTGCACACTTTGTTCTTGTGACTCTATCTCGGCTATTGCATTTTCTACCGCTATATCCAAACCAATAAGTATTTCTTTCCGGCGTGCTGGCTGTGAAGCAATTACAGCAGAAATAACCTCAGTTAATTCTTCAACCGGTCTGGTTAAATCCAATTGAATATCCAATGTAGATTTTATCTTTGCCACGGGTTTCATCACCTCCCCAAACGAAAATAAGCCCCTGAGTTATCAGAGGCTTTCATACTTGTATTGTATTTGGTGTTTGTTGCTTAATCACTACGGATATTTAAGAGGAAAATTCGACAAAAGTGTCGAATATCAAGTTTTAACAAAAAGTGAGAGGTGTTTATCATTTTCAAAGAAATTTACTTTTACATATCTTCCGTCATGGGTATAATCGCATTCATTTTTACTGTATGGAGATTTTATCAAGACCACAGACCTTTAAAGATCACCTCCAATATTTCACCATTCAAATTTCCCATTACAATATTTGATGAGAACGATAATCCAATTAATGAAGAATCAGAAAACTGCTTTTCAATTGAGTTAACGCTGTACAATAAGTCTCTAAGAGCGACTACAATAAAAAGCATTTCACATAACTCTTCATTTGAGTTCCACGGTTATAGCAGCGCTGAACGGATCGATAATTTTCATGAAGTCGGAATTATAGTGACACCTGGTGCTATTATAGAATTCAAAAATTTAATTATTCCACTTGACCAAAAATCATTGAATGTCGAAATCCAGACAACACATGGTAAGATAAAGCGTAAAGTGAGAATTACAAATAATTAAGATCTTCTCTCATACGGTCTATTGTATGACCTAAAATATCGACCTCATCGTTGAATTCGACATGAGAATAAATCGACAGTGACAAGGATACTAGCAAAAGGAATCCAATAAAATGAAATTCTACGAGAGATAATATTGAAGTTGCAGAAGCCAATATTGCGATGATCATTCCAATATCTCTTTTCACTTTCTCCACCCCGTTCTTTTGAACAACTTTCGCACTTTCAAATACGCATACAGCAATCCGCTTCCAAAACCGAATGAGAATATCGTCATTACTGTGTAAAATGTAACCATACTCTGTTCTCCACCTTTATAAAAGAGTAAAAACCTCTCCTATGCTTGGAGAGGTTTTTCTATATCTCTATTTTATTTTACGTACAATGCCGTGACACTACGGATTTTATTTAAGTGAAGCTATAGCCTTATTTATTTCTTCTAATTAAGTCTTCAATCCTCTTCATCTTTGTTGTGAAGGGATTATTTCGTATGTTGCAGTATCATTCTTATCTGAATAAATGAATGTTAGATATAATGGCTCTTTAAGGTCGATCTTATCATCAATCATAAAACCAGCGCCCACATATTTAGTGTATTTAGGTTGGCCTTCTCCTGGAGAAAAAACTTTTACAGGAGGATCGTACAAGTGAGTCAAACTTCCGCCTATTGGTTGAATTGTTACATCACCTTGCCTTAATACCGCATGAAATTTCCTAGCTATAGCAGGGTCGTTCGTGCCAGCTTCTATAGAAAAGTATAAGAAATTATCAATGGTATTAGTAGCATTCCTTATATCTTCTACAGTAGGTGTAATCATCTTTTGAGAATCTTCATATGACCTTTTTATGATTTGGAATGTCGGTGTGTAGAAGTATACTAAAGGTGGATTTTTCTTCATCTCAATCAGTTGGTTGTCCGACACTTTAATCAAATGACGATATTCTTCATGAAACATGTCGCTATGATCACTCTGTGCGCCTTGAGTTATAGCCGATTGAATTTCCTCATCTGTGAAGTCGTAGTACCAATGATTTTTTGAACCTAGAACAGGTGCTTCGCCTTTCCCTGTGTCCTCAGATAGAGAAGCTGAAACGCATGCTGCTATAAAGATTCCGACAACAACCGTTAAAATAATCCACGCCCGTTTTATCTTTCTGTCCATGAACTACTTTGTGAGTGCAGCGTTGATTTCTGCTAATTCGGCTTTGTATTTCTCTATGTTTGCCTCAGCTTCTTGTATACCAATCTCTGTGTTTATCTTGGTTTCATTTCTGATTGCTAAAATATCATCAGACACGGTGGTATTCATATTCGATATCTTCTCAAGGTCAGAAACAGCTTTATCACGATCTTTTTCGGTATCGGATAAATATCTTTCAAGTTCCGCCTTTCGCCCATTCAGCTTTTCTTTAGGCCATCCTTCATATTTCCCCGTTGAAGCTGTATTTACAGATTTGGTATCGGTAGATCCATTAGTAATCTGAATTGTTTTCCCATCCACTTTTAAGTTCACTCCCAAAGAGTCGGAAACGGCGCGGAGAGGTACGTGTGCCTTCCCATCTACCACGATAGCATTTTCCGCTAACGAGTTTCCGTTGACTTTTACCGCGTACTCTCCTGCTACCTTCTCTCCGACCAAAGATTTGATTTGGTCAGCAAATGCGCTACCAGCCGTAGCAACAACTGCTCCGATCAAGACACCACTAAGTAAATAAGACCATTTTTTCATTAACTGTACCTCCTACATAGTATATATGTCCTAATATTACCATCAGTAGAAGGTGCAGTAAACATTATGTTGTCGAACTGCTAGAGGTTCCACCAGCAGGAATATTAACTGTAGCCACGGTTTTACCCCTACTGAATAATTTCAGATTTCTGGAACTCGGATCAAATGAAGCATTAGTGATTAAACCGTTAAACAGATCACCGCGAATCTCTGAAATATCATTCTGCAAATTACTGATAGTTTGTTTTAAAAGCGTGATTTTATCTATCCCTAGTCCGTTTACTACCGCATCAGCGAAATTAATTTCTCCTTTGAAATAGACCATATCATCCGTAGATTGAATATATACTCCCGCCATATTTCCTAAGTGAAAGCCTTCTGAATCGCCAAAAATTGCTCCTCTTGGTGAACCATTGTCCATAAACAGCAAAGCGCCTCCGTCTCCTGATTGCCCCAAGGAAATAGCTTCCCCGCCAGATGAGTTATAGGCTGTTAATCCGGTAGAGTTGATTTCAATCCTGCGGCCTTCCTTGGCTGTACGGAACAAGGCTCCTGTAATAATACCGCCTTCGATCTCATTACCGATTAATTTACTACCTCGTATTGTACTTGCATTCACAGTGCTTGCCCGTATATCTGAAGCATTCATTTCTGAGTTATCAATTTGGCCTGTAAGCTTGATTGACCTGGCAACTACATTACCCTGCATATCCACTCTAAAAGGAGCAATAGTATAGTCGTCGTTTCCGGCACTGATTCCGTTCGTATTTATTTTGGTAACATTATTACCACTACCAATTACTAAGGATACAAAGTTACCGAGTTGCCCGACGATCTGTTCCGCCACAACGCCGCGTGCTGTGATTGCTGTTCTTGCTGTTTTACCTCCGTCCGTTGTCAGAACAACACCGTTCGAAGTCATAATGACCTGGTTCAATGAGTTGGTTTGATCCTGCAAGACGATACCGCGCTGATCGTACTTGATTTCTGTTTTAGAATTATCAATGTCGATCACGGCCTGCTTTGCAAAGGATTCAAACACTTCCGTTCGGATCTTACCATTGGAAAACAGATTATTGATAATATTCTTGTTCCGCTCCAGGTCAGAAATGATATCTGCATAGTCCCGTAAGTTGACATTAGATATTGTAGGCTCACTGTGTTTGTCACGGCTATATGGATACTCAGTCAACTCGGTAATCCGGGCCTTGAGTTTGTTCATGTCCATCGCCGGATCAATACACATTACAGCATCCCCCAAATGCGGCTTCGGTTCTGAGTTGTCGATTTTAAACAGGTCTGCTGTTGATACGGTTACCTCCAGCGTTACATTCTCCTGTTCAGCAAGCGCCTTGCGCGTGGCCTTTAGCAAGTCCTCCGGTTCTTCTATATCCTGTTCAATAATCTCCCCATCGTAGAACGGTACCGACTCACTGGCCCAATATTGAGCGTATGGCGATATTAAGTAATTCACCGCCAGCTTTCCGTTTACAATCGTTCCCGGTACACCGGATAGCAAGCTCAGCTCCTCGTCGGTCAGCTTGGACGCATCCATGCCAATAAACGTCCGTCCATCCTTCATTTGAGCGAACATGCGCGTCACTAGAGACTCGCCTTTGTCTTTGAAGGAACTGGATACTATGTTCTTCTTGAGTCTGTATTGAAGCCCGCTATCAGTCCCAATCTTTTTTCTAAGGTTGATTACAAAGTTATCCGGCTCGACTTCACACTCGTACATCTGAATGATCTTATTGAGAGCTTCCAAGCACGTCCCGCGCCCGAAGTCCTTCACATCGTGTAGGTCAAACGTGTCATGTATGACGAATGTAAATCTTCCACCTGTAGCAGCTGTAATCAGGTCTGTGAGTTGGTTGATATGGATACCATAAGCTTCAGCGATATAAGAAGCATACGGAAACTTGTAGTCGTTGAGCTTGAACATAATGTGATTACAATAGATATTTGCAGTCAGCTTTCGCCCTTCGCGTGACCGGCTCCGCGACTGAATGACATAAAATTGACCACGCTCATCTCGAACGTGGCCTTTGATTGCTATCTTTTCTCTATAGTCTTCACTGGTCATCGGAACCATGAAGGTTAGCTCATAATCGCTATTTATGCGTCGCCGCCGCTGAATATCATAGCTGTCTACCAGCGTGCCAACGCGTCGCATGTTTTTATCAAATACTTGCATAGTTGGAGTAGCCATAAGTCACCTCAATATAAGAATTTATCCCGGTGTGTAATACGACACAGCACCGTCCTGCCTGTCTCCGGGTCTGTCCAGGTAAGATTGTTATTGCCGAGATTTAAGTCAAAGAAATCACCATTGTACAAATGAGAAACGTTTTGCCCATTGTGAGTGATCTTGAATTTACCTGAATCAATCACAATCACCTCTCCAGGTCGAAACACATCCGTGAATTCGATATAGTCCGTATGAAATTTGGATAGCTCCGCTGTTATGCGACCCTCGCCGGACATAGGTACAGCCTGCACCAAGATTTCGCGGATATATACTGCATCTGTCATACGTCCCTCGCCCGACATTGGTACAACTTCCAAGGCATACTCACGGACAAAATCAGCCTGCGCCTTACCTTCACCGGACAGATTAGCCGCTGCTGTCATATCTAAATTAAAGTCCAATATATATTCAGTGACCGTTCCCGGCTCTGTGACATTGAAGGCCATTAGGTTAAAAGCATTGTCACCGTCAGTTCCATCCGTCTCCAGCTTCCGCGAATACATCTGTCCGCTGCCAGATAAAGAAACAGAGAGGTCTATTACGTTCCCCTCTGCTCCGTCCCCGCTGTTAAAACCAAGACTATTAAATCCTCCACCGTTAAACATAACACCCTCCTAACTTGATAAGGAAAATTTTCCTTATGCAAAGTCCAAGCCAGTTATGGTCTTGTATTCCTCCGGTGTTATCTCGCCAAAACGGTTTGTCTCCGTCTTCACCGCACCCTTAAGTTGTTCTGCTGTCACCCAACGTTGTTTAAATGCAAGCTCCCAAAATCTCATTTGCTTTCATCCCCTTTCAGATTCATAAGCTCTAATTGGGTAACTGCCAGCTCCGCGCCCAAGCTGGTCATTAATTGGGTCTGCCGCATGGTTTGAAGCTTCAATCGCGCCAGTTCCTGACCCATCAGTTCTGCGGTTGTTGGTTGTGCAGAACTCTTTACTATCAGACCGCCGTCTGGCGCAGTTTCGATTTCTCGTTCCTCAATCACTGCACCCTCAGGCATCGGGTTCATTACTCGATCATCATATACAGCCTCTTTCGTGATATTGCCCTCTTCGTCGTATTCGGCGGGCGAAACCAAAACAGGCCGAATCTGTTCATCCCAGGGACCGATGTTAATGACTTCACTGTTTAAAACCACCACTTTTTTTATCATTAGACAGCCCTCCATCCTATGTTGCCTGCACCGGATTCTTTAACATACAACGTAGAACTAGGTCCGCCGTCCCATCTGCGGTACAGTGATCCCACAGGAGCAGTTATCGCTCCTTCGGGACTTCCATTGCCTGAAAAGTTATTTGCCTTCAAACTGCGTAAAGATGTCCATGAAGCATCAGCGTTTTGAAAATATATATCGTCGCCTTGGAACCTCAGGACAGCTTGATCCGTAGCATCTGTTCTACGTCGAATATCCGTGGCGGACGTGTCCCAATTTTGTCCATTAGCGAACCGCACTTGACGGATAAATAATCCCGTTTCATTAGATGAAGGAGCACCAAAATAGGCTATATCCTGCGTGCTTCCTGCAGTTTGACTTAGTTGCGACGGATGCCGTACTGAAAACGTTCCGTTGATTTGTCCTCCCGATTTTGGTAATGCGGCATCAGCGGTTGCCTTCGCAGTATTTGCAGTTGATTGCGCGTTTGCCGCTGCATTATTAGCCGTTTTCACCAAATCATACGCGGCCTTTACTGCACTCTCTGTGGCCGCTACAGTATCCCGTGTCCCGTCAACAGCCTTGGAGAGTTGGGTGACACCCTTTTTAGTTAAAGAAGCATCCTGTGTCTTCTCTGCCACCGTAGCGGACAAGGATGTTACCTTGCCGTCGATCTCAGTAATGTTTTCCTGCGCCGCTCGAAAGTCGGCAGCGGTGAAATTACGGGCAACCCGTGTACCAACAGGCCATGCCCTCGCTACGCCTTCAAAACCGCGTAAACAGCCTTTCAACACGTTATCTTCCACACTTGTATACGTAATCGTCTCTGCTGCATCTCCATTGCCCAAAACGGCAATACCTTCGCCTTGAAGCAGTACAGACGCATTAGCAACAGTAATTTCCGTTTGTTTGTCCGTAATCAATTCCGTCAACTCTGTTTTAGGAGAGTTGACGACTGGTGGATACATTTTTTCCACGCTTCACACCTACCCTTCGTCTACTTTTATTTGCCCGGCCAGAAACCGAAGCGTGTCATTCGTCTGGACCGTGCGCGGTGTTTTGACTGCCCCGTGATATACAAGATTGCCCCCGGTTGCCGCTGTGCGGATGCCGATATGAGTTACCAGCCCCCAATCTGCTGAGGCAATCGGGAAAGATACGTCTGCTGTGCTGGATGTAACCGCCCTACGGTCTGCGATAGCGGGTTCGGAAAAAGTCACAACTCGACGCGCATAGCCTCCGCCGCTCACCTCCTGCCCTGTGTCAGCATCCGTGGGACTACTGGTGTACAAGGCAATGTACAGCGTCTGCGGTGATGCAAAATTAATACCACGCAAAGCGGCGTTGATGCAGGCCGTTTTCCACCAGTTGCTTTTACTCAAAAGTATGTCTGCCAATATAAATACCTCCTATTCAATCTGATATTCGTTTGCAATACGGAAATTCCGTATGTCGTTATTACCGATGTTGGTCAGGACGATAACGGGACTTGCCCTTTCGTCGCCAACTGACGTAACTGAAACAGTCTGCGGCGACTGGGTGATGGTGACCTCTTTGATGTTTTCCTCAGATTCGGGAAACGGATGCTCACCCATTTTGATTGGTATGGTCAGCTCCCCATCCCAAAGTATCTTTTCTATATCCAATGTCCCCGCATAACGCCCGATGTATCTCCTTCCCGGCAGGTCGGAAAACGTGAATACGATATCCCCTTTTTTGGCATTAAAAAGAGCCGCCACTTGGGCGACTCTCCTATGGTAATCAAGGGTAGTATCATCCGCCATGACAACGCACTCCAGGTTAACCACCCGCGCCCCGTAGGTGCTGCCAAAATCCAGTTCTCCGTCGCGCTCAGCTATTTCAAGACTGTGATCCTTTGTCGGTGGCAATACCGGTATATTATGCGTTTTAAGCCCTAATCCAATGGATTTAAAGGATTTCCCGTCCGCCGTAGCGTCGATCATTAAGACTTCCCCCCCCTCGCTTGCAACCTCCGCACCAGGTTATCTCGTTCAGTCCAAAACACCTTTGCTGCGGATTCGTCTTCAATATAAGTATCTCCTGAAGTTACTGTGTAGTAATTGTTGTTATACTGCGGATTTGTCCCATCCCCCGAAGCCATAGAGAAACTCGGCATAGAGAAATCAAGCCTTGGCATTTTGAAACTTATGAGGTTAAACAGGTTACTTTGCTGTTGATCGTTCAGATACATTTCACCAGCCTTTGCAATTACCGGAACCTCTGCACCTCGATCCCCCTGAACGATCCCGCCAGAATGGAATTTTTGAAGCTTGCCTGTATCCTTCTTAATGCCATACTTATTCCGCAGAGCAGCATTTTCTTCGTGCAGCTTGCCCTTCTCAGCAGTGCCTGCCGAGTACCATTTATCAATATTGGAATTATATCGCGCCAAGTCACTGTCTTTTTCAGAGATTGAGGAACCTGTATCCAAAGAAGCAGACAACGAGGTTGCATTAATTTCAGCCATTTTCATCTGATAGTCAGCAATAAACTGATCCAACTGACGCAAAATCTCCGCGTTCTTTTCAGTTTCTTTTGAGATTTGAGTATTTTTTAAATCTTCTGCTTTGGATTCAACTCCGTCTGAATACTCATCGTATTTTTCAGCAAGCTGATCATGATGCTGTTTGGCAGCTTCAATCTGGTCATTGTAATCTTTTTCTCGCTCAGTTTTCTCATCTTGAAGCTTTTTCTTTTGATCCTCCAAGCCGCGCTTTGCCAGCGTCCGGTTATGTTCCCGTTGCATATCCTCAATGTCTTTCTCGGTTTGTTTGCGCTCAGCGATACCCTCAGGTCCAACAGCGGATTGAAGCAAGGCAAGACGAGCTTGTTTCTCAGCCATAGCACGATCATAGTCCTCATCCTCGTTGGCTGTTTGCATTTTAGCAAGCAAGTCATCTATAGCCTTAATCTTAGCGTCCTGAGCTTCAATAAAAGCATCTCGCTCGGCCTCAATCCGCTTCACTTCATCATCCCTGCTCTTTTCAAGTGCCTCCTTCTCCTTTTTAGCAGCTTCAGCAGCAACCTTCTTCTGATCTTCAAGAAGCTGCTTTTTAAGATCGTGAACTTGTACATCAATTTCCATCCGCTGTTCTGATCCTTCTTTATAAAGAGCCTGCATTTTTGTCCATAAATTGAGTTGATCGGAAACAGATACAGCTTCCATACTCTTTTGGTAATTGATTCGTTTTTGGAAGTCGGACAGAAACTCATCTTCCAGAGCTTTACGTTTCTCGTAAATCTTCTGCTGCAACTCAAAACTCTGTTCGGCGGTACGATCCTTTGCCTTACTAATACGCATATAAGCGTCATATTCCATTTTGAGGATAGCAATTTGGGTTTGCCCTGCCATCTCCATTTTGGAAGTCTCTTTATCAATCCACTTCTCACTGTTTTGATAGCGAAGCTCATTGTATTTGACGGTTAAATCATAGATTTGTTTAGCAATCTCTCTACGATTAGCAGGAAGTAGATAATTTTTATTTTGCTCCTTTTTGTAAAAGTCCAGGCTGGTTTTAACCATTTCAATTTCCTGTTTATTGGCCTGCCGCATACGTTCGGTTCTTCGCTCTAACTTCTCAACATCTTCCTGGTACCTGGAGTCATTCAACTTCTGGACATCTCGACTCCATTGCTTCATTGCGTCCTTGTCTTCGGTAAGATATTGCTTATGCCGCTGTCCCAAACGTTTATAGCCGGCTACCTGTTGGTCTATAGACCATTCCTGACGTTCGGCAATATATTTCATATTGTCGAGTTGATCATCATAGCTGTCCTTCCGCGCGGTTGCCGCTTCTTTAGCTGCTTTTTCAGCAGCCTTTTCAGCATCGTTCTTTCCCTTCTTGCCTTTCTTCTCCTTTTTCGATCCTGAGTCACTGATACCAAATTTCGGGTCTTTATAAAGAGCACTCAATGCCTTTATTTTATTATCATAGCTTTGCATTTCTTTTTCGTATTCACTATAAATAGAATCGGCAGCCTTTTCTTTTGCAGCTTGTTCAATCCCGGCCTGTTGCCATTCTTTACGGAAATATTTCAAATCGTCAGTGCTTTGCAACGAAGCTCCGCTTATTGTTTTGGTACCATTAAGTTTTGCCTTCAGATCAGCAAGGCTTTTGATTGCTTGTGCCTCAATACCATAAGCCTTCAACCTTTGCTCAACTGCTAATTTAGAGTTCAATGTGGAGGCTTTTTCCGATTTAAGATCATCGATTGCTTTTTGGATTTTCGCCTTGCGAAGTACCTCTATAGCATCTTTCTCAAACTTCCATCCGTCTGACGTTTTATAAATTTCTGTTGCTAATTGAGGATATTTTAATATTAGGTCTGTGGCAGCAGCAGCATTCATCGACTGCCCTTTTGTAAGATCGCTTAGAATGTTGTTCATTTCTGACACAGCAGTGCCATTACCTTGGATCTGCTCTCTCAAGTCGGCAAAAGCTTCCTCCTGAGCTTTTGCGCTTTCGGCTGCTGTCCCTGCTTTTCCGGCAAACTGGTCAGTTTCCACAGCCGCTTGACCTAGAGAAACGCCCACTTCCGTTATAGACAATGTAAGCTTATTGTTTTCTTGTTCTAACGATTTGATTTTTTCTTCTAATTTTGCAGCATCTTCCTTGAATTCACCTGTCCCTAAAAAATCCCCGATGGGATTAGCAATGATCTTTTTTACTCGTTCCAGTTCTTTAGTAGCTTCTGTAATCTCATTTATCTTCTGTTTTTGTTGGTCCAATAATTGTGATTGCTGATCTTTCAGTACATTTTTTCGTGCTTCATTCTGCATATCAATGAGGTCATTTAAAGCATTTACTTGAATCTGTACAGCTTCATCTGTATAACCCGCGGATTCAAGCTGTTTCGCCCCTTCTTTCCCTAAAGTAATGACTAAAGCTTTAGAAACTTCTTCAAGCTGCTTCTTTACTTGGGTTTCCTTTTCTGCCGATCCTGTGCTGAGCTTTAGCGACTGCTCGAGAGATCGATGCGCATTTGCAAGTTTAGGTAACAGTTCAATCTGTCTTTGGTACTGACTTACCATTTGCTGTGATGCCGAGTCTTCATCTTTTAAACTCTGAACTCTATCACGAGCAGCCTTTTCTTCTTTGCCGCTATTCATTGCAACTAAAGCAATTGCACCAACAAGTAAGCTCAATCCCGCCGTTGCTGCTGCTGTTGTCACAGTAGCTGTGGCTTGAGCGACAGACAATGACTTTGTAGCAACTGTAGCTCCCTCGGTTGCTACCGTTAAAGCTCCTTGCGCTACTGTAGCCCCTTCGGTAGCTGCAACTCGTTGTACAGTTGAAAGAGTGGCCCCTTGAGAAGAAACGATATTAACGTTATTAGCTACCGTATTAGCGCCAATAGCAGCGGTTTCCGCCGCCTTCGCTGTGGTTAACACTTTCACAGCAGCAATTACATTCATGATCGGGCCGCTCAGAGCTTTATAGGCAAGTAGTAGACCGCCGATTGCTGCCGTACCCTCAAACACGCCGGAAGGAACTTTTGTAAGCCCAATAAGTAGTTGGTCAATTGCATCCAAAACATCCTTGATTGTTCTTCTCAATCCATCGTCGCCTGCATTATTAAATATCTCAAGCAAAGAAGCTTTAGTCTGAGCTGCTTTACGCTGAATGGTATCCATTTGTACTTTGAGGTACTCCATTGTGGAGCCTGTAGATCCTATAGATGCTGCTGTACCCAACAGAATGTCTCCAGCATTTAAGGACGCTGCGAGTTTCGCGTATTGGTATACACCGCGTGAGATATCGGCATAAGACTTCGTGAGGTCATAATTCTTATCAATGACTTTCGTCGATAGGTCCAGCAAGATATCTTCTGCTTTTCTCCATTGTTCTGTGCCATTAACAACTTCCTTGGTCGCAACGCCCAAGCGTTCAATTTCTCCCACAGCTTTATCAGTCCGAATAGTACCCAAGACTGTTTTCCACATGTTACCCAAATTTTCGCCTGAAAGAGCGGTGTTTCGAACGCCCGCTGAAATCAACCCGTTCATAAAGTCAAACGAAACGCCAGTTTCTGCCGCTATTTTACCTGTGCGTTCAAACGCCGCGCCCAAGTCCCGCGCCGGGGCCATCGTATCATGGGCAACCTTTGACCAGGAATCCAGAACGCGGCCGCCAAGGACCATAGCGTCATTGCTGTCCTTGATCTGTACACCATATTGAGCAAAGGTAGACTCCATAGATTTAGTCGCATCTTCCAAGGATACAAGGTCAACCGTACTGAGCATTGTTGACTTACGTACCATCTCCTGAACAACGCCTGCATCCTTATACATCCGGCCCCACAGACGTGCTGATTCGGTAACGTCCATGATTTCAGAACCAAGATCATGAGCCGTCCGGATAAACTTGGTTGTCTCGTCGTGCAGCTTCTCGGTGTTCATCACCATTTCCTTAGTACCCTCGTTGTACTCAAGGAAGTAATGCTCATTCGTCTGCACGTAGCCTGCCATATTGGATTCGATACCGACTAATCCCTCTTTAAGTGCTTCCTGTGCTTTATGCATAGCTGCGTATGCTGTATTAAATACCAGGGCATGTGTAGCCATATCTCCAACGCGACTCATCCAATTAGGAGTTGTATTAAAAGTTTGTTTCATTTGAGTCTCGGTTTGGCTTAATGAGCGCCGAATCTTCTGCTCCTCCTGAAGCACCTTCTCCCGCACTTGTGCTTCTTTTTGCTCTCTAGCACGTAGAGCACTTAGCCAGAACTTCTCATAATCCTGTGCGTTTTTCTTCGCCTGCTGCGCTTCCTTATCAGCCATTTGTTGCAATTTCATTCGGATAGCCTGTTCTTGCATCAAGACACGTTCACGCGTCTTTTCGTCCGAACCAGCTCCTACAGATTTAGAAGCCTTCTGTCCTGTAGAGACTGCTTTATTTTGCAATGCCTCCAACCGCTTAAGGTGTTCCCGTTCCTGCTGCTCTATCGCATCTTCGCGTTTTTTGACAATGGCCTGCTGTGCTCTAAGCTTCTCGTCGGTTATCTTATTTGCCTGATCCAGTTGATTCTTCCGAGCAGTATTTAATTCTGCCTGTGCAGTGCGTTGCTTCACAAGAGCTTCGGATTCGGCAAGAATCTTCTTCCGTCTGTCCTCGGCTGAAAGAGCAAACTTGTCTGCGCTACTGGCGAGAGACTTAAAATTCTTTTCACTTGCACCCAATTCAGCATTCAGCACTTTGAACGATTCAGCGTTAGCTCTAGCCCCGCTGTCGATCACCTTAAAAGCAGGCAAAATCTTGGTCGTATCCAAGCTTATTCGTGCGCCTACTACGTCCTTATTTAAGTCTGCCACTATTTTCACCTCTCAATTGCTCAGGAAAAGTTTCCTGAACGTAATTATTTCTGTACATACAGAAAAAGAGGTCTCCGCTATCATGCAGGAGACCTCTACTTTATTTATGGAAGAATCCAAGATCAGACAATGACTTGACCTTCTTCGGTTTTTTGTTCTCGACTTTTCCGCCATGTAGGATAATTTCGAATTCACGATTCCTATTCTTGACCTTCATCAGCGCTCTGATCTTCGGAATAGTCAT
This sequence comes from Paenibacillus maysiensis, assembly GCF_000520815.1. Classification (GTDB taxonomy): domain Bacteria; phylum Bacillota; class Bacilli; order Paenibacillales; family Paenibacillaceae; genus Paenibacillus; species Paenibacillus maysiensis. The sequence continues at coordinate 20,260 of NZ_ASRY01000179.1, forward strand.
GTTAGGCCATTCAGAATCAGAAATACCATTACTCACACATAAAGCCCAAAGTTCTATCCAGTCCGTTTCCCAATCATCCTCAGGAACTTCTTGGTCTTCTTCGTCGTCAGGCTCATAATCTTCATCAGGTGGAAACGACTCCTTATAGAAATCGTTCTAAGAGGCCGTCCAACTCCTTAATGCCCTCTTCGTCTACATTCTCGTATTCTTCCTCCGTCAGTCCTTCTACCAGCACAAGATTAAAGGCTTCTTTATGCAACGCCTCAACCTTAGGCCAATCGACCTCGGCCAGTTCTTCTGTATCTTCCCATTTTTCGCGACCAATCGAAAAAGAAAATTTATACTCATTGCCGCTCATGAGTTGTCGCACCTGACGGATCAAAGCAATAGTTCCGATTTTTACATGCTTTACAATTCCTTCACCAAGCGTGATTTCATCCCCGATATTAAGCGTTTTATCCAATTGTTTGTCTGTCATTTAAATTTCCTCCTCAATGTATGTAACCCCCTACCTGAGCGATAGGGGGTTGAGTTAGTAATTGATTAGATACCGAAAATGATTTCTACTGCATATCCATTAGGATTCTCTGGCGTGATATCCGGCTCCATAATCTCCAGCGACAATGTATTGCTGGTTGGTTTTTTACGCTCTTGGGACACGTCTAACGTACCGCCCCCGAGTGCCTTCCAAATGGTAAGTTGGCAAGGAACCTCTTTGCCGTCCCGATCATCTACCAACGAGAAGCGATGAACCAGTTTAAACGGTTTAGGACGCCGTTTTCCGCTCAACATACTTCGAGTGGCATTTTCTTTCTTCCATTTGAATGTCACCACGATTTGCTTATCATCATTGGCAGAATCAGATGTGATTTTTCCATTCGCAGTAATGACATATTGTTCTGCTGTAGGGGTAGCCGCAGCACGGGTAAGCTCCGTCAGTTTTCCAGTGTCTTTATCTTTCAAGTACACCTTGTCACTGGCAGCAACTAATGTGCCTCCAAATTTGGCAGGAGCTTTTAATGTATAACCATTGGTAGCGTCCAAGAATCCTTGTTCTGTCTCATCAAAGTTCACTGTGCCTTTTTCGGACTCAGCACCTTGAGACAGCTCCGCAAGAATGTCCGAATAACGCGGAATTTCAATGCTCGCTTTATCTGCCAAGTCCTGAGCGGTATAGTGAAATGCATAGCCACTGTCACCGCCCATTACCTTCTGCCAGTCAAATTGAAGTTGCAATGTTACCTTCGTGATTTTGTCATCTAAAAATTTGAGCTTGCCGCCAGTTTCGTATACCTGGACTGTACCAACTCCATCAAATACTAATGGTTCCATGATTCATCCTCCTTATAATTGAACAAAAAAAGAACCAATCAGATTATTTGATCAGTTCCCATAAACGCTTATCAATTTCGTGAATCCGCCGATACTCCTCAGTTTCTCCGTAACCCTGAATTGGTTCCAAGTTACCCATGATACCCAGCTTTTTAGAAAGGTTTATCTTCTCTGCAATCAATTTTTCAAGCTCTGACAACGGCTTCTCAATATTAACCGAGGCTTGTGCCGGTTGTGATTGCTGTTGAGCTGCTCCTTCTTCCATTTTGCACACCTCAATTCATTCTAAGATAATCCACATCATAGATAGCTTTATAACCTTTGGCTCCTTGGATACCTGTGGCAAAGTCTGCATCATAGGTCAGAACACATAAATATGAAGCGAAACCCTGAGCAATCAGCCTCCTTTCATGCAGGAGCTTGAATGATCGTTCAAATAGCAGCTTCGCCTCATATGCCGTTTTACCGTAGAAATCAATACAGAACTTCCCTTCGAACACCAGTGGATTAGCAGCGAAACGCCCCGGCATAACGTACTGGCAGATATGTGGGACAGTATCCTTGCTAACCGTTATCTCAGGCTCCATGCCTTTCGTAAATCGCTTCACGACCTCCGCAGACGGCGCTGAAGGAGTAAGTTTCAGCAAGGACATAAGCTCTGCATCTGCCTTCAAAGCGCCCTGAACAGCGTCAATTAACTGTAGACTCACTCCTTCACCTCCTTGAAGTATCTGTGATATGGGAACTCAGTTATGACACGGCTAATGCCATCCAAAATACGTTTCCGGTTGGACTGGATTGCAATACGCAGGAAGTAGGTCGGCGGTGTGGCTCTGAATGAAGGATCGATGTCACCTCGTTCTGCAAGCTCCTCCAAGTCCACTCCAGCATATCCACCACCTGATTCCTTCATGGTGCCGTCAATCGCCCGGTACTTTCCACGGGAACGACCTACAATAATACGATCACCTTTGGACCTTAGTCGGTTCCATGCTTCGCTGTTCATGTAGGTTATTAGACCGGGGTTTTGGCTGCTGTCTGCCATCTTGGAACCTTTACCAAACTGTTCTAGCCATGCTTGCCAGTAATCAGCCGTAATATCTCCCGATATCATTTGATTCGCCAGAACAAACATATGCATTTCCAAGTGGTCCCGAACTGCCGGATAGTACCGTATGCCGCTCTTGGCTGTCAGCATGACCAACTTCGTTAATCCGGTAATCTCAACAGCCAGCTTATTTTCCAAATCTTTAGCAGCCCGAGCTGCATCATAACCTGTAATCATCGTCGATCCTCTGAAAGCTGAACATGCAGCAAGTTAGGATACTTGATCCTATCTACCACATCTACCTGGTATGTCTTCCCGCCCATTACAATCCGGTCAGGCGCGGATAGACTTGAGTCTTGAGGGTCTCTTACATCGACTGTCGTCTGTAACTGCAAGGTAAACACAGTACTCGGCAGCAAGCCCGGCTCCTGTTGTCGCAATTGTGCTGTGACATACTGTGCAAAGCACACAATATCAGCAGCAACAGATACAAAGTCAGGATCACCTATAGGGTTATCGTTGGCATCATAAGCTTGCTGGTATCTTTGCACCTCTATCACAGCATTTGTTTTAACCAAAGAACAGTAGTTGTCCTGATCTACTGTTTTTCTTAAGGTAAGAACCAGGAACGTGTCCTCTGTCTGCACCAAAGAACCACGAATAATGAGTGATTCAGGCGAAAATACACCGTTATAGACGTATTCTTTGCCCATTACAGTCGTCGCTTTGGTTTCCCTTGATAGAATCACTACATCTTCGTTTCCATCCACCACACACGGCGTATGGCGGTGTGAGAACTCATAGAACAACTTTCATCACCTACCTAAATGACCTATGTTCAAACTCTGACAGAAGATCGGCAATTTCTGGTGTAATCATGCTGTTGCCGAAGTATTCAATGCTATAGTCAAAGTCCTTCTTCGACTTGACATTGGTGTTCTGGTTCCCGGCTAACTGTCCTATGATCAACCCGCATGCCACCTTGACCTTATCAGGTATCGTCTCCCAGCCGCTGGTATAGGTCACTTCCAACTCTACATAAGCTGAGCCAAAAGGAGAGTAACCACACCAGACTGTACCAATATCCTTGTCTATATCAATCGTGCCGGTATCAGCGATTGTTTCGAATCCTGGCGGACCAAAGAAATTGCCCATCAATCCCTGCTTAGGCCTGCCTTTTACCTCCTTCACCTCTACAACCGGGTAATAGGACAAATGCCCTCGCTGCTGATCGGTAAGCGGTATGCGTTCGGTGTAGGTTGTAACTCCAATCTGCCGCCTGCACCTTCCGTCAATTACAGCCGATGCCCTGAGAATAATAGGAACAGTTAATTTTATACCAGCCGGAACAAAGTCAGTATCTGTTATTTCAAGATACTGACTCATTCCACATAACCAGCATTAGCCAACTCGTCTGCCAGTTCATCAGGTAAACGAGCCTCACCATCCACAAAGTTCACGACACCATTTTTAAAATGAATAGTGTGAGCGCCTTTTCTCTGGCTCGGTGTGCCACGCAGCGTTACCCTTCGAATTGCCGGAATCTTTGTAGCCAGAAAAGACCTCCGCGCATCATTCAAAACTATGGTCTGAGCATCAAAATGACTTGGTTCCGCATCTTCGGCGGTAGTCAGCGCTTCAGCAGCAGTAATAGCTTCTTTGAAATCATCTGCCGCTTGTTGCGGATACTTCCCACCACCTTCACCGATCTCGGCTTGAGCCAATAATTCCGTGCTTTCAGCAATAGCATCTTTCAGCTTGTCCAGATTCGATTTCGCCAACTGAATCATCTCCTCTCTAAATGAAAAAGAGACGGTTTAAAAGACCGTCTCTCTGAAATCCTATTAACCTACTGCTGTAATCGTTGGTCGCTCAATCATTCCGTATGCATGAGCATAGCTTGGTCCTTTCGCTACTGGAGCGCCATATTTAATACCAACATACTGCTCTTGCAGGCTTGAAGTCGTACCCAACTGGAAGAGGTAAATACCCTTCTCGCCAACGTAGTGGTATTCGATCATAGGCTCGGTTACGATTGCAATACCATAATCCGTATTCGATGCTGTTGTCGCATTCACGTTAGAAGTGATGAACGGCTCTGGAATGATTGGCAGCAGACCAGCAGCGGTCATAATCGCCAGAACTTCTAAGCCGGCAACAGTTGTTTTCTTGAGATTGCTGATTTGTGTTTCATTGTTGGCTGCATTACGTTCTTCTTCTTCAAGATAGTGATGGCCAATTGGATGAATATAAATAGCTGTCGGCATAAGTTGGTACAACTCGCTTGCTACCATTGAAGCCACTTTCGCTCGGATCGCAGATACAATCGAAGCTGTTGGGCCAACTGTAAATGTGTTTGTGATTTGGTTTGCCAAACCTACATACTGATAGTTTGTTGGGACAACTAGATTTGTATCTGTACCTCTCCATAAAGACTTACCATGTGCAAGTCCAATGCCATTCAGCATATCATTCAAGTCCTTTGCCTTAAGCTCAGGGAAATTATTTTGCTGCTTACCCAATGTCACATCATAATGTCCAAAGTTGACCTCATTTGTTATAGCTTTGACTTTCACGCCATGCGGCGTACGTTGATTGCTAGTTGCTTTTGCTGAAGGGTTACGTGGATCAACAAAATCGCCGCCGTTCACGGTATTTTGTTCATAGTAAGTCGAAATGTCACCCGTAGCTGGCGTGTAATTCAAACGTCCATCCAAAATCGATGTACGACGCAATACGTCTGTAATTTCCTTCTGAAAATCATCTGTAATAATCGCTCCTGGTCCTTGGAACTGAGCCGCAGCAGCAATGTCAACAAATTGGGCTACCCCTACGCGATTGTTCATAGATTACACACTCTCCTTCTCGGCAAATTGTGCTTTTGCCTGCATTTTAAGTTTGAAAGACTCAGAGGACGGAAGATTAAGAGCATCGACGGAAGCGCAGAAGGTTTTGTAATCATTTACTTCCGCACCGGCCGCAAGATTGGTATTACTGCCATACTTGGACAACAATGCAGACGCGCTGAATGTTTTGCGTTCCGGCTCCGCTGGAGGCGCACCCGCCGCTTTCAACTCCTTCAGTTCCTTCTCTAATGCGTCCGCCTTATCTTGAGCAGCCTTCAAGTCAGCAGCGGCTTGTTCTTCAGCAGTCTTTTGTTCAGCTTCTTCGCTTGCCGCCTTAATACTGGTGATATCTGTTTTAATAGCCCCTACCTCTGTCACCACACTCTGCACACTGGCTGTAATAGCCGTCATGCCTTCTTGCAGCGCCTTCATAGAGTCTTCCATTGCTTTAATTTGTTCTGGTGTCATATCGACATCCTCCTTGTCCTTTTTCATGTTACGAGCAGCAAAGCTCGTTGTTTTATAAGCAGCGGCCTCCGCGAACAGGATAGCTGCCCCCGTACCGCAGAATTCAATTACATCGAGCACATCATCAAAATCGGTAGCGTCCTGAACGGCAGCCTCCATTTCCAACGATGCTCCGAATTGATATTCACTCCAGTTGTGCTCAGCCGCAAGCCCATTGTAATAACGAATAGTCGCAACCACATCAGGAAAATCCTTTGCGTAAATGTATCCATCAACCCATGCATAACCATCAAGCGAACGGTAAGCTTTATCAATGACCGCCACCTTGAAGCGCGGATCATGGTCAGCCATTCCATTGGCGTAGTCAATATTTAGTGCCATACCAACAAAGGTTTGGAGATATTGATCGCATACACTGGATGAGATACGGATACGTTTTCCCCCAGCTCCATGAGGTGAACCATCGCTGGGTTGATCGACGGCGAAAAGAGCACACTTGAACGGAATTTTGTTTGGGTGTCCTCCATCGTCGGATAGTTTGAAATCCTGGACACGCATCCGCTGATTGCTCATCTTCAACGTTTTAAGCATTTAGATTCTCACCTCCCTCCGTGATACTTTTGTTGTCTGCGCTCCGCTCGGTTTCTCGGTGTCGGCACTGACCTTGGATATGTCAGTCTCACAACACTGCAAACAAACCTTGTAATCACGTCTTCACCACCTCTCAGGGCAAAATAAAAACACCTACTCTTCAGCGGTGTCAGATTCATCGTCTTCTGTTTTATCCTTGTTATCCGGCTGATCATCTTCAGGAAGCTTGCTTAACATTTTGTCATTCTCCGCTTGTATCTCTTCCTGTGTTTTGTTTAGATCAATAGCTGAGGTACCGCCTGGCTGTAATAATACTTCACCATGCTTATTAGGCAACGCCTTGCGCGCCAGACCATCACGCACTTCATCTGGTGTCAGAGTTCTTCGGTCAAGGTAAATAGCGTCAATATCGGCCCTTAATTTCTGATCCTTCAGCGAAGCGGCATAATGGAACTTAAACTCAATTACTCCCCCCAGCTTAAAAATGCCGTCGATAATGTGATTGTTGATATGCTCCACAATGTTTTCAGCGATAGACTTGATCGTTTCGTTCGTATCGTCGTCTTCGCTGTCTGCCGTAGAACGGTTCACATCTTTCGTTTGTCCCAGCTTCTTCGGTGAAATATCAAACGCGATAGCCACGATTTCAATCAAGAATCTCTGCCACTCAAGAAACAATGCCTTATCATCTGTAGCCCCTAAGTCAAGTACACTAGGGTTCTCTCCCCCGATAATCGGGTTCAAGCCACGCCCCAATACTTCATATTCCCAATACGCACGGAAAGCCGCTATTGATTTGGCATCAGAACCCTTTCCAAGGTTAATGAGTTTTCTAATCACAGTATTTGAAGCTTGTTTCCCAGCAGATCGGTGCGCTGATATAAAGCTTTCAACTGATTCCCAAACCGTTTCTAATGGCGATAGTCCAAAGGGGGTATTAGACCTCGGATTTGTTCTTACATACATTAGATCGAAAGAAGTTAGATGTACATATTTCCCCTGCACTCGTTGGGCATAACGATAGGAGTTCCATTTACCATCCCATTCTGGGTAAAGGTAAATGGAGAACGAGTCCACTGGATACATCCTGAATGGCCTAAGCGGATCGCCAGCTTTCAGTATTTCCGATGAACCAGCACTACACACCAGCATATCCTCGACTATTTGTTCAATCCATGAACGGAACGAATCACCGGGATTCGGCTTCAATAATGATCGCTCAATTATCTTGCATATCTCTCGGTACTTCTCGGTATCGTTTTCGTCTACGGCAGCTACGGACCAGTTCAGCTTTGTGATCCCGTTCTTAATCACGTTAATTGCTCTGCGCGGTATCGGGGATTCCGATAACGTTCGTAAGTTGGTCGGCGTTCGCTTTGGTGCTGGCTGGTTACTACCCTTGCTCATCATGATGCCAAACGGGAACGGATAACTTTCAGTCTGTCGGTCCGGCTCGTTCTTCGGTCTTCCAGCTGCCAGCCAGTTAATTAGCCACTGTCTTACACCCAAGTATTTTCCTCCTTCCTCACGCAACAAAAAAGAAGGCAGGAAAAGTTTCCTGACCTTCTTCTAGTGTTCATATTTCTATGTCTAAATAATATCATCGGATTGTTACGGTGTTACTACGGATTTACAGTGTTTTTAAAACATCGTTAAAAATAAGTTTAGATATTATTAAGATTTTGTGTTTCTATACAAATATAATTTACAATCAATCCATTCATTTATTAAATTTTTAGTAGCTAGCACTATTTCCTGATATGTGGGTTTCGCCTTATTAAATACCTCACCATTCTTAACCCCATGCCTAGACATGAATCCAGACCCATCTCTGGTATTGATATAGTGGCTTAAGTCATCTCTTGTAAAAATTTTTATTGCATCTTGTAACTTAGTGCTATCAATATCTTCTTCTTTGAGATTTTGAGAGAAATCATATCTAATGGTATCCAATACTCTAAAACAATTAATAAAAGTATAAAGTGGATCACTATTAAAAGTAGAAAAGAGAAGAATATTCTCTCTTACTAACTCGTCAAAAAAAGCTAGTTCAATGATCCCTTCTGACCTTTTAGAAAACTTAACCTCGTGGGAATCAAACACCTTGGAGTCAAAAGGATTCATTAACTCCTCAAGTTCTTTATTTAAATCTTTTTCAACATATGCCCTTCTCCAATCATTATCATCTGTAGAATAAAAAAGTTCACCTGCTTGTATTACACTAAAATTAGAGCCATTAGAAGCAGAGAGCTCTAACGAAGCATTTAACATTCGCAAAAAACTCTTTAAACGATAAGAAGCTCTTGTGCTTTCTGATTCTGGCAAAGAATCTGCATGGATAGATCTCAAATAAAATGTCTCATGTTCAGAAAAGTCAGTTACAGGGAAAATTGAATAATGTCTTGATCCTGTCTGAGCCAACGAATAAGAAAAAGCGGAATATACTTTCAAATACCACATTATTACTCCTCCAATACATCTAACACTTGAACAACATAATAACTAATATAATCTAATATTTAAGCGGTAACAAGGAAGGGATACGGCATTCAATTATCACCCAAATGAAAAACTTGCCTTCAATTCAATATTCGCAAATGACAAAATAAAAGCATCAGCTCTATCCGGAGAAGGTAATCCGCGTTTTTTCATATCCTCTTTTCGCTCTAAAAATATCTTTCCGTTGCTACCCATCCGCCATTTTCGTGAAGTAAGCTGAGTTATCAACTTCTCATCATCTGGCAACTGCAAATCTCCCGGCTTGCCAAGAACATAATTACTCATGTTAGATTCAAGCATTTCCTTGATATGACCCCACTGTTCAGCTCCAAGGTTTCCGTAGTGACTATCTTCCGCTGCTGATCCATTGTTAACTGGAATGATGGTGTAGCCTAGACTTTTCTCTTCATTAATCTCATTCAATCTGTCTGTTACAGCTCCACCTATTCCGCTATCGTCAATTCGAATTTCGACTTCAGCCACTTCTGATCGTTCGGCCTTCACATCATCAACCAGGCGCAACACCCAGCCCGTAGTTGTCATTGTGTCCTGCTTGTGGTGGAAATGAGTCTTTACCACCTTGCCGCCCATTCGTGCGTACATGGTTGTTTCATCATCCCCAAAACGAGCAACGTCAACGCCGACATAAAGCTTGGTGCCAGAATATTCAATCCGTACCTCATCCTTCGCAAATTCAGCAGCCTCCAAGGAAATAAAGGTATCTGATTCACCACGCGGAAATTCCCCTTCAACCCGTACCCGCCATACATCGCTACCTTCTCCGTATTTTCTTTTGAGCATGGCGATATTATCCTTGCTGGTTCTTGGACTCTCCAAGCAGGATACCTTGCGTGTTTTATAGTCCGCTCTGTCCTTATTGTGTGAATCATAAAAAACACCCGACGTTTTTGTCGGGTTGCCGCACATCAATATTTTATTGAACTCACCGGACAATGTACCTAAGATAGCCTCCATGATTGGATCGGCAACGCCTGAAGCTTCATCCACAATGAAAAGCATATAGTCTTCATGGAAGCCCTGCATATTCTCGGGCTTGGTAGCTGTACGAGCTGTAGCGAACCAGCGTTCCTCGTAGTTCTTCATGTAGATTTTGGTCTTTGTCCATTTTAGAATCCGTTTCAACACCGGACTTTTAGATTGCCATTTATTAATCTCAGCCCATAACACGTCATGCAACTGCTGGCGTGTAGGAGCTGTACAAATCACTTTTGGATATGGGAAACAGGACAGAAACCAAAGGGCCGTTGCAGCTTCCAGCCCTGTTTTGCCTACACCCTGACCTGAACGGACTGAAACACGAGGATTATTTGCTAAATCCATTAGAGTGCTTGCCTGCCAATCATCAGGATAGAACTTAAGCATTTCTTGACAGAACAATATAGGATTCTTACGGTACTCAGGAATCCGTATCTTGAATGCTTGAAGCCTCCGTTTCGTCTCCGGCGAGTCCTTCTGCTTCATCACCTACCACCGCCTCTACCCAGTCGTCAATTAGATCGTCTTCTGTATTGCCTTCTCCCGTGACCTTTGCCCTTTCAAGCTCAAGTTTCTCACGTTGCATCTTAAGTTTCTCGTCTTCAACCATCCGTTTATGTTTGTCTGGAAGCAGATCCATGTATTTAGTTAGCACGTCCAATGCCTTGGTTTTGTCGTGTAGCTTTACACTCACTCCGTCCTTACCCTGCTTGACTTCTGAAACCAGAGTTCCATCAATTTCATCGCTGTTTTTAAAAGAGACATAATTATATCTGTACTTCTTTGTTTCTCCAGTCTCCGAATCAAAGACCGGTTCTCCTTCCAATCCAAGAACATCTTCTTCCTTCTGACCGAATTCTACGTAATCTGTAATGTCCGCAAAAGCAATCTTCATGTACTCCATTAGAACGCGTTGAGCATTCAAACCTACCTCGTCGATCATGGATTCCTTATGCTGGCGAATAATGTTTTGAATTTCAACTTTCTTCAACAGAGCGAAACCAATCTGATAGGCAGTTTTCTTGCTGTATCCCGCCGCAATGGCTGACCTCGTTGCATTGAAGTCTCGAAGATACTCATAAGTGAAAATCCTCTGCTTAGGCGTTAATCCATCCTCATCAGGAATTTCAGGTTCAGGTTCTTCAACAATCACTGGAGCGCTCTGTACTTTTTTGGAACGTTCCATATTACTGGAGCGTTTCGGTTCTTTTTTTGGAGCGTTCCGTATTTTTGGAGCATCCCCCAGCTCTTTTGAGAGCGCATCAACAGTAAGCAGGGTAGCATATACCTCTCTTGGCTTATCACCTTGATATGTACCAATGAATTTGCGCCGCTCCATTTCATCAATCAGTCGGGCCGCTCTGCTATAACCTATCCTCATTCTTCTCTGTAATAAAGAAACCGAGGCTTGTTTGGCCTCGGCTACAATTTGGACAGCTCTTAGAAAAAGCTCATCAGGATATGTTGTTAGATCTTCACCTTCATTTGGAGCTTTTTTATTATGCGGCGCTCCATTCTCATTGGAACGTTCCGTATATTCCGCTTCTTCAGCAAGTAAACTCTCCCACTTATCTTTTGCCTTCCATCCTCTTACCGTACCTTCAGATACACTAAGTTGAGAGGCTATTTCAGTGAGACGTATTTTGCCGGAACTGGCTTTGTATAGATCAAATGCTTCATCCCGTTTTGGATCTCTCTTTCGTCCCATATTTATTATTCACCCCTTTTGATAATGTATCTGAAGCTAAGGAAAAGTTTCCTGAACAAATAAAAAAGCCGCTATTCAGCAGCTCTCTTTTGTCTTTCATTATATTCTTTTTCGTAATCCCACGATACGTGCGTGGGTCTTTTATACCAATTATGTCCGAAAAACTCCCAGTATCCTTCTTTGATATGATGTTCATTTTTCATCTCTGTCCAAAGCAGATAATTCATACCTAAGGGGAACCATATAAAACCGGTTAAAAATAACGGTAAGACCATATAGAAAATTAATACATCCCTTATTTTCTTCTTCACTCAAACTCATCTCCTATTGTTCCATACGATTGAATCGACATTAAGGATGCAGAATTTTATAAGAGTAATGCATGATTCTTCCCTAAATTAAAAAGAGCAGCGAATATACGCTACTCTTATATATTGATCGGTAATTTATAATATGCGGCTACCGCTAATCCGCCATGCCCGAATGGGCCTTATATGGACATCCTTCTTGCTCCGGGTTTATATTACCCTCTGAGTCCTGTCTCCGATTTAGTTTTGAATGCGCCCTAACCCTCCGTCATGCGCTTGCCGTGACCGCTCCAGTATACTTGCGGCGTGGTTCCCGCTATAGACGGTCGCTACCCTTCAATTGGTCGCCGCCTTCTTTCAGATGAACTGTTGAATGACCTACTTCAGCTCTGCAGCAAGCTGCTTGAGCACTGGTGGAGTAGGGATGAGTTGACCATCATTCTTATTACCTTTGACGTACGCTTTGTCCTCGTCGGCATAATAAACAACGCCTTGGCCCTCAATAATCGGGAAGCCGCTCTCATCATCCGTCAGCGAAGTTTGTACATGCTTGCCGTGCTTTGCGGCGTGTTCTTCATCATGCAGGTGCAAAATACCGTCCGAGCTCAAATATGCAAAACGTGGTTGTGTAGACATAATTCGTGTTCCTCCTAAAATGGGTTTGATTTGTTCCTGAATAAAGTGTAAATCCTTTCTAATGCGCACCTACTACGGATTTACCTTGCTTTCCATAACAAACAAAGACCGCAAAGGCTTAAGCCCTTACGGTCTAATTTACTTCCGGCATCCTGAGTCCAATTTCGCCTTCCTTGTTACGGCCCCGACCATAGTCGATGGTGACAAAATCCAACGTCCGGTTGATCTTTAAACTGTTCGCTATGTTTGCAATAGCCCTACGTCGCTTATCTGCAAAGGTCGTCGCTGAAATACCAGGTACGTCTTTTCGGTAACCCTTCTCCATATACTGCTGTGCTTTGAGATATTTCTTTCCGTCCAGAAAAAGCAGCTTTGCAGCAAGCCCTTCATGCGGATCTCTCATATTATTAATGGCGAAACGGATATTATTAGTGATGAATTGATAGAATTTATAATTCGTATGCCGTTTGTCCTTTAGAATCACAGCATTGGCTGTTACATCTGCCGTCAACTCTTGACCAGTCTCGCGCTTTGCAATAGCACCTTCGGCTGAAAGAATCTCATATGCGGACATACCGTTTTCAATCTGCTGGAGAGCGAATTCATAGTTTTTGATTACATCGATCATATCAACGTATTTCCCGAGCAGCCACTTAGTTTTTCTAATATCATCCTGTTCGATGTCAGAAAAAAAATTTACCTGAATGATCTTTCTTGTATCAGCAGTATCCTCTACTTTATCAACGAAGATTACTGATTGCTCATCCATGCCCCTCAGTCCTCCCATAACTTAATTTGTCCGGCTCTATATGTTTAATCATAATATGTTGGTCAAGCTGCACTACACCTATAAACAACAGTACAGCAGCTAATATAGTGGTATAGGCTCTTATCATGGGGTGTTCTCCTGAGGAGTCCTAGTTGCCTTGTGAAGCAATCTCAGTCCCTCTATAGACTTCTTTAGTCTGGCTATCTCTGCATCCTTTTGTTGTATAAGGGATTGTGCTGCGACAAAATCATTGTACAAACCTCTGGAAACCTCCGCCCAGTTAAGTTCACCTACCTGTATATCTGGCTGCTGTGGTGGGGCTGGATCAAACAAGCCTGCTGCTATAGTTATTTCAATCCTTCTTGCTGTCAGACTACCTATTTCTTCAAGAAATCTTTCCAGCTTATCTGCATCTATTAAGCGTGGTTTATCTGTCATATCGAATCCCTCACAATGTTCTTTGGATCAAAATAATCTGTCTTATAACCAGCTCCGTAAGGCCATACAAAATTATGGTTTATGCCTACTCTTTTACCTGACTTTGACCATTTTTCAAACCGCGCTTCACGCAGATTACGGGTCTTATGACGTACTGGTTCGCCTTTGCGGTATTCTGGTTTATCTGTCATTCTTGTTCCTCCCTTTAATGAATCCGTTCTGTGTTAGCCATATGCCCACACTCACTCCAATTCCAAAGGGCAATAATAGTATGGCTATTAGTGAAAGTGTCTGACCCATCTATATATCCTCCCTTAGTGGGTGCAGGACCTACACCCTGTATTGGTTTAATCCTGACTGGATAATGTCATATAAGCAGCCTCTGCCCTCTCTCGGGGACTGGAATTAGCTATTTCCGCCGCTGTGCGAAGGCTTACGGCTGTATAAGCCATAACTGACTTACCATACTTGTTAAGCAACCAGTTACGGATATATCCTTCTTCGTCCATGTTTATCGCTGCTGTCTGTACCTCCAGAGAGGCGGCAGGATCGGATGATGG
>NZ_ASRY01000180.1 GCF_000520815.1 Paenibacillus maysiensis
CGTAGGTCGTGGCTGGCCCGGGGGCAAGCGACGCCGCCGGGATAGGGCGCTGCGCGGGAGTGACCGCCGCCGCACGTCGGGCGGTGAAGGTCACTCTATCAGGAGCTGACGCGCCCTGCGGAACGGTCTGCTGTTGCACAGGACGCCCTGTCTGTGCAACAGCTATAGAGCCGTGGCTGTCTCCCGCAGGTGAAGCCCGGCGATGTTCCTTGGCATGATGAATGGGTATACGAATACGAACCTGTGAATCTTTCATAAGCTGAAACCTCCATCAAAGGGCTAGAGTCCGGCTGGAAGCAACGATATGCTCCAGCAGATATTTTCAATCATATGAGGTCATCCACTTTGATAGAACCCTTTTAAGAGAACTGAAAGAATGAAAAAGACAGGCTGAAAGCATAAAAAAACCAAGTCCATAATAGACTTGGTTTCTCACTTGTTCGTAAATATTACAACATGTAGTAGCCGCATGAGGCTATATACGCTAAAGCTTAGGCCAGGGAAGGCTGAATCTTAAACAGATTCCCTGATGCCGGTTCTGGTATGACGCGCTCAGCACTGGAAGCATCCAGCTTGGGCTCTTCAACCGTTACTCTGTAAATATCCGCGCCTAACCCGGTCAGCTTCTCAGCCAGATGAACATAACCACGGTCGATGTGATGTACGCCGGAAACCTCCGTTGTACCTTCCGCAATCAGTCCAGTCAGAATCAAGGCAGCACCTGCACGCAGATCTGTTGAGGTCACTTTTGCACCTGTCAATTTAGCATTGCCGGTTACAATAGCGGAACGGCCTTCAACTTTAATCTCCGCATTCATCAGATGAAATTCATCCACATGCATAAAACGATTTTCAAATACGGTTTCCGTGATAATGCTGGTTCCTTCAGCAGCAAGTTGAAGTGCCATCATCTGAGACTGCATATCCGTAGGAAAACCAGGATAAGGCAATGTTTTAACATCAACGGCCTTTAACGGTTTATCCGAAATTACGCGAATTCCATTTTCATCCGGTTGAATGGTTACACCCATTTCTTCCATCTTGGAGATAACCGGTCCCAAATGGTCCGATATCGCGCCCTCTACATATACGTTCCCGCCTGTGATCGCAGCAGCAACCATGTAAGTACCTGCTTCTACCCGGTCGGGAATGACCGTATGCTTCACACCGTGCAGCTTTTCAACGCCTTCAATGCGAATAACGCCTGTACCTGCACCGCGCACCTTGGCACCCATACCGTTCAGGAAATTCGCAAGATCGACGATCTCAGGTTCCTTGGCAGCATTTTCAATGGTGGTAATGCCCTCCGCTAGAGTAGCGGCCATCATAATATTTTCGGTCGCACCTACGCTGGCTACATCCAAATAAACTTTGGCTCCGCGCAGACGTCCGTTACTTTTAGCTTCAATAAATCCCTGGCCCAGACTAATCTCGGCGCCCAATGCTTCAAAACCCTTCAAATGCTGATCAATCGGTCGCGTACCAATTGCACATCCGCCCGGAAGCGAAATTCTTGTGTGTCCCATACGTGTAAGCAACGGCCCCATAACCAAAAACGATGCGCGCATTTTCCTAACCCACTCGTAAGGGGCTTCACAGGAAATTATCTTCCGCGCGTCAACACGAATGACCTCGTCTTGGTATGTAACGCCTGCTCCTAAGGACTTCAGCACTTTGTTAATGGTCATCACATCATCTAGAGGAGGTGCATCAATGATAACACTTTCTCCTTCTTCTCCTAAAAGAGAAGCGGCGATGATCGGCAGAACTGAGTTTTTGGCTCCGCTGACTTTGACACTCCCGGTCAATCTGTTGCCACCGCGGACGATAAATTTGCTCATCTATGGTTCCCTCCGCGCGTCATTTCCCTTTTCCATCATGGAAAAAAGAACATATTCCGCTATTTTCATGCCTTGCTTTTTCATTACATAAAAAAACAAGAATTTACTAATACCCTAACTGCCATCATAACACTGATTAAATCAAGTATACAAGCGTTTTTTACACATGACGACTATTGTGTTTCTAGCCTGTCGGGCCAGCTATACACATATAGTTCATTTGTTTACCATTGTTGACAATATGGCACGATGTTATTCGACAATTCCCGCAGATACGCGGCCATAAAGTCATATAACCCGCCCTCTTCATGTTAAAACACATTCTAAAGCATCTGGCTCCATGAGATATAGCTTAACAGAAATCCGGACACCAGTTGTCCCAAAATAATGGCAAGAAACAAGTGCAGCAATCTGCCCTGTGGTCCCTTTGGATGCCTGATGAACAAATCCAGCTTTAAGCTCTGTAAGGCCCACCAAGCTAACGCTATACAAATGAGCGACACGATCATGGAGACCAGCGCGGTCATACTCGCCGATTGACTTAACTGTTCAGCCAATTGCTGCTTCCCGTTCATCCGTAATCCCTCCCACCTGCGTCACAGACTTCTTTATAATACTCGGCGAACGCCTAATATGCCAGTGCTAATTCTATTTTCAGGATAATTATTTCGACAAAATACGAACATTTTCTTCTGTTTCGTGAATTTAAAAGGTACTATGTACCTAGCTATTAAGCAAGAAATAGGACTGTATTTTTGGAAATCATATCTAAAAAAAGAGCTCGATCACAGTGATCGAAGGAAGGAAAAGGCTACCTCCTCTTCTTCTGCCGGAACACCATTTGGCAGAAATTATGAATCGGTCTCCCTGTCATTCCATCCGTATACCATGCCGAACCCTTTTACAATCCAGTTAAAACCCAATATTAATTTTTATTGGTTCTGATGCTTGTTGCATTCAGACGGTTAAGTGCCCGTTGCAGGGCTACCTCCGCCCGATGATGGTCTACTTTCTCCTGCTTGCTCTGGAGCCGCAGCTCTGCCCGCTCCCTTGCCGCACGGGCACGCTCCACATCAATATCCTCGGAACGCTCCGCACTTTCAGCCAAAATGACCACTTTATCCTTGCGGACTTCAACAAAGCCCCCATTGACTGCAATCACTTCTGTCTGACCGCCAGTTTTAATACGTACCGGCGCAATCTTCAAGGGAGTGACCAAGGGAAGGTGTCCGGGTAAAATCCCGAGATCTCCTTCCGAGCCGCGAACACTGATGCTGTTTACCTGTTCTGCAAAGACCAGGCGCTCCGGCGTCACAATCTCCAACAAATACGTGCTCACTTGAATCCCTCCTGAAAGCTGCCCGCAGACAGCTCACTTCGTAAGGCTCGGCTACTCTTCGCCTATATGCTTACAGCGTTTTGGCTTTTTCTACTGCTTCTTCGATGGCTCCTACAAAAAGGAAAGCCGCTTCTGGAAGATGATCATACTTGCCTTCCAGAATTTCTTTGAAGCTTCGTACAGTTTCTTTAACCGGCACATATTTACCTGGGAAGCCGTTGAACGCTTCGGCAACATGGAAAGGTTGGGACAAGAAACGCTGGATTTTGCGCGCACGGGCTACCAGCATTTTATCTTCTTCACTCAGCTCGTCCATACCCAGGATGGCAATGATATCCTGAAGTTCGTTATAACGGGCCAAAATTTGTTTTACACCTTGGGCTACATTGTAATGCTCTTCGCCCACAACTTCCGGAGACAAAATCCGGGAACTCGACGCGAGTGGATCAACCGCTGGGTAGATACCCATTTCGGAAATTTTACGCTCCAGGTTTGTCGTTGCATCCAAATGGGCAAACGTTGTAGCAGGAGCCGGGTCAGTGTAGTCATCCGCAGGTACATAGATCGCCTGAATGGAAGTAACAGAACCTTTTTTAGTAGAAGTAATCCGTTCTTGCAATTGACCCATCTCAGTTGCCAGCGTAGGCTGGTAACCTACTGCCGAAGGCATACGTCCCAAGAGGGCGGAAACCTCGGAACCGGCTTGGGTAAAGCGGAAGATGTTATCAATAAAGAGCAACACGTCACGGCCTTCCTGATCACGGAAATACTCCGCCATCGTCAGACCCGTAAGGGCAACACGCAAGCGTGCGCCTGGAGGCTCGTTCATTTGTCCGAACACCATCGCTGTTTTGTTGATAACGCCGGAATCTCTCATTTCATGGTACAAGTCATTTCCTTCACGTGTGCGTTCACCAACACCCGCAAATACAGAAATACCACCATGTTCCTGAGCGATATTGTTAATCAATTCCTGAATCGTTACCGTTTTACCTACACCCGCACCGCCAAACAGTCCGACTTTACCACCCTTGGCATAAGGAGCCAGCAGGTCGATAACTTTAATGCCGGTTTCGAGCATTTCTGCTTGAGTTGTCAATTCATCGAAGGCAGGAGCCTGACGGTGAATCGGATTTCTAGCTGTTTCACTCAAATCAGTACCATTATCAATTGGCGTTCCAAGTACGTTAAATACGCGTCCTAGAGTTGCTTCACCGACAGGTACCGAAATAGGTGCTCCCTGATCGATTGCTTCAACTCCACGAACCAGACCATCTGTGGAAGACATGGCAATACAACGCACACGGTTGTCACCAAGGTGTTTCGATGCTTCGAGCGTCAGGTCAACTTTGACTCCGTTCTCCAGCACAGTCCCAATATGAATGGCATTCAGAATTTCCGGAAGCTGTCCGCGTTCAAACTCAACGTCGACAACCGGACCCATGATGCTCACTACGCGTCCTTTGTTCATCTTTTGGTTTCCCTCCTACAAGCTTGCACAGCCGCAAATCCGAACTACACGATTTGTTTTGCGCCCGCAAATTATCATATTAGTATAGGACCAGCTATACAGCAGTCCGCAAAAAAAGCCCATTAAGACTGGGCACTTGCCCCTGCCACGATTTCCGTAATTTCCTGGGTAATAGCCGCTTGACGAGCACGGTTATAGGTCAGCGACAGCTCACCAATCAGCTTCGTAGCATTTTTAGTGG
Source organism: Paenibacillus maysiensis (assembly GCF_000520815.1). Classification (GTDB taxonomy): domain Bacteria; phylum Bacillota; class Bacilli; order Paenibacillales; family Paenibacillaceae; genus Paenibacillus; species Paenibacillus maysiensis. The sequence continues at coordinate 4,893 of NZ_ASRY01000180.1, forward strand.
CAGAACCCATTGCTGTCATTTTTGCTCCCAGTTCACTCGCCTTACCGTTCAGCAAAGCACCATAGATGAGTGTTTCCGCGTATCGCGGCAACAGCACTTCCAGCACTCCTTCCGGTGACGGCTCATACTCATAGTTAATCGAGGATGCAGCAGCAGCAGCGGAATCCGGCGTCGCCATAGGCAACAGACGGTCAACGGTTGGAATCTGAGTCAATGCATTAACAAAGCGGTTATAGCATAGATACAGCTCATCAAATTCTTTGAGCTCAAAACCCTGCACAGCTTTGTTGGCAATCGTCTTGATATCTGCAAAAGCAGGTGTATCCGACAGATCTGTTACCGACTCGGCAATAGGAAACTCGCGGCGTCTGAAATAGTCCCGTCCTTTTCGTCCAATAATGAAAATTGTAAATTCATCCTGTGAACGGTGACGTTCCGCAATTGTCTGTGTAACCTGCCGCAAAATGTTGGCATTATAACCACCAGCCAGACCACGATCAGATGTAATGATGAGATATGCCGTCTTTTTGACCGGACGCGATTCCAGCATCGGGTGCTTAACGTTGTTTGATCCCGCAGCAATACTGGTCACAACTTCCCTAAGCTTTTCCGAATAAGGACGAGCCGCCTCAGCCTTCTCCTGAGCTTTTCTAAGCTTGGATGCAGCTACCATCTCCATCGCTTTCGTAATCTGCTTCGTACTCTGCACACTTTTGATCTGACGTTTAATCTCGCGCATACCTTTTGCCATGATTTCACCACCTTCAAGCTTTGGCAAAGCCAAAGCTACTTCGTAAGCATTCACTAGCTTTGACAAAGTCAAAGCTAACTTCGTAAACCGGTTCTGGATATCCGGCTGTCCATGATGAAGGACAGTCCAGCCGGACTAATCATAAAGGGCCTGTTATTGAGGATAAAACATGCCAAGGAAGCCACAGCCCGGAGGGCACGCTTCCTTAGGACACTTCTCGTCATAAACTGGCAAATTCCAATGGTTTAAACCGACGTGGCAAATGATTTTTTGAATTTCTCGATAGCTGCTTTGAGAGCCGCATCGTTATCAGGTACCAAGTCTTTTGTATCACGAATAGATTGAAGAATATCTTGATGATCAGACTCCATATAAGAAAGGAAGTCTTTCTCAAAACGTTTTACATCCGCTACAGGAATATCATCCAGGAAGCCTTTTACCGCAGTGTACAAGCTCACAACCTGTTGCTCTACAGCCAGCGGCTGGTTAACACCCTGTTTCAAAATCTCCATCATACGCGCACCGCGATCCAGACGGGCTTTGGTGGACTTGTCCAAATCGGAACCGAATTGGGAGAACGCTTGAAGCTCACGATATTGGGCGAGATCCAGACGCAGGGAACCTGCAACCTTTTTCATCGCTTTGATCTGAGCCGAACCACCTACACGCGATACAGAAATACCTACGTTAATGGCCGGACGTTGTCCTGCATAGAACAAGTCAGCTTCGAGGAAGATTTGTCCGTCTGTGATGGAAATAACGTTCGTTGGAATATAGGCAGATACGTCGGAAGCCTGTGTTTCGATGAATGGCAACGCAGTTAGCGATCCGCCGCCTAACTCGTCATTCAGCTTCGCTGCACGTTCCAGCAAGCGGGAATGCAGATAGAAAACGTCACCTGGGTATGCCTCACGGCCCGGTGGACGACGCAGCAACAGGGAAAGTTCCCGGTAAGCTGACGCTTGTTTGGTCAAGTCATCGTATACAACCAACACGTGCTCGCCTTTGTACATAAAGTACTCACCCATAGCGCAGCCAGAGTAAGGTGCGATATAGAGCAATGGTGATGGGTCGGAAGCTGCCGCTGTAACGACAATCGTATATTCCAAAGCACCATGACGACGCAAGGTTTCAACGACTTGAGCTACCGTAGATTGCTTTTGGCCGATGGCAACATAAATACATTTCATGCCGCTGCCTTTTTGATTCAAAATCGCGTCAATCGCAATAGAGGTTTTACCTGTTTGACGGTCACCGATGATCAGCTCGCGTTGGCCGCGACCAATCGGAACCATCGCATCAATGGCTTTGATACCCGTTTGCATAGGCTCATGTACCGATTTACGGGCCATAACGCCTGGAGCCTGACTTTCTACGGGACGGAATTCCGTCGTAGCAATCGGGCCTTTACCGTCTACTGGTTGTCCCAGCGGATTTACGACACGTCCGATCAATGCTTCCCCTACAGGAACCTGCATGATTTGACCTGTACGTTTCACTTGGCCGCCTTCACGGATATCGGAGAATTGACCGAGAATAACCACACCGACATTGCTTTCTTCCACGTTGAGCGCCAAGCCCAAAACGCCGTTTTCGAATTCAACCAATTCACCGGACATGACTTTTTCCAGTCCGTAGACGCGGGCAATACCGTCGCCGACTTCAACAACAGTGCCGACTTCAACAACCTCAATATCATTTTTATATTGTTCAATCTGACTTTTAATCAATGAACTGATTTCTTCAGGTTTGATACTCAAGTGTGTTCACCCCTATCTTCTATACTCGTCTGTTAAAGGATTTCTCAAGACGATCCAGCTTGCCGGCCAGACTACCGTCGTACAGTGTATCGCCGATAACCACCTTCAATCCGCCCAGCAGACTCGGGTCTACTATGTTTTCCACACGGATTGTTTTATGTTCACGGGCTCCGAATTGCTTGGCTACCGCTGTTTTTTCCTGCTCACTGAGCGCATAAGTGGAGTACACCTTTGCATGGGCAAGTCCCAGCTTGTACTCCTGAATATCGAGGTATCCAGCGAGAAGAGATTCGAACAAATCCGCTCTGCTGCGCTGGATCAACAGCTTAATCGTGTTGATCACCGGGGCAGACAGCTTGCCCTCAAAACTATTAGCCAGAACCTGAAGCTTGACCGCTTCCGTAATGTTAGGAGAGTTGATGAACTTACGGATTTCAGCATCCCCGGAGACAGCTTCTACAAAAGCACGAAGCTCTTGCTCGGTCTCCATAATGGTTTGCTCTTGCTCCGCCACTTCAAACAAAGCTTTTGCATACCGTTTGGCAACTACCGTATCCCGGCTCATGCTTTGCCTCCTACCTCTTTAAGGTACTGGTCAACAAGCTCTCCCTGGACTTGGTCTTCCTTGATTTCTTTTTGAATCAGCTTGGAAGCGATTTGTACCGAAGCCCGGCCCACTTCGCTGCGCAGCTCGGCAACTGCCTTATTGCGCTCGCTTGTGATCTCACGAACAGCTTCGTCTTTCAGGCGGACAGCTTCGTCCTTGGCCTGAACGATAATTTGCTCCGCTTGCTTGCTACCTGTTTGTTTTGACTGCTCAATAATGTCGTACGCTTCCTTACGTGCCTGCTGGAGAGCCTGCTTTTGCTCCTCGACATAAGCAGCAGCCTGTTCACGCGTCTGTGCCGCTTCATTCATTTGCTTCAAAACAAGCTCACGCCGCTTCTCCATAACGGAAAAGAGAGGGCCGAATGCATAACGCGTCAGTAACCAGTACAAGATCAAAAATGCAATTATAGTAAAAACGATACTTGTCCAATTTAAACTCAATTGAAGTCACTCCTTTCCGGTGAACGTCAGTCCTAGTTATCTCTTAAGCCAAGCAACAAAGAAGGCGCGGATGGCTGTGCCTTCCCCGCCAAACCTTGCAAGTTTCAAATAATTATGCCTTAGCGTAGAAAATGAATGCCAGGACGACACCGATAATAGGCAGGGCTTCAACCAGACCTACACCGATAAACATTACCGTTTGCAAAGTTGATTTAGCCTCAGGCTGACGAGCGATACCTTCAACTGTTTTACTTACGATCAGACCGTTACCAATACCTGCGCCAAGCGCACCCAAACCTACTGCGATAGCTGCTGCTATTAATGCCCAAGCTCCCATTTTAAAAATCCTCCTTAGAGATGTGTATTTGTGTTGTACATGTATTTGCAGTTAAGAGAGAAGCGCACTCCTGAACTTAACTAAAAACCGGAAACTGAAAATTACCTAATGCTCTTCTTCATGTGTATCGATTGCCTGTGAAATATACACAAACGTCAAAATGGTAAAGACGAACGCCTGAATACTGCCAACAAAGATACTAAATCCTTGCCAGACAACGAGTCCCAATACGGAAGCAATCCAGCCTCCAAAGCCAATTGCCGTCAATTTCAGCAGCACACTAATCAAAACCTCGCCGGCAAAAATATTACCGAATAGACGCATACCATGTGTCAAAAGTTTTGAGAACTGCTCAATCAGGTTAATTGGCAAAAAGAAAGGGAATGGCTGAATGTAATGCTTGAAGTATGCTTTGGTGTTACGGAAGATTCCCAGGAAATGAACCAGGACAAAGATCATCAAAGCCAGTCCAATGGATACCCCTGCATCTGCAGTAGGTGATTTCCACCAGCTGATGCCTACATGGGCAGCTTCGCCCGGGTGAGACGCCTGTGCTTGTTCTAATGCTTCCTTGACTGGAATGATTTCATGTCCAAATACTTGGGCACTCTGCGCATTATCGAATTCGGTCACAATCCCGAACGGTAAGCCCAGCATATTTCCGACGAAGATGAACATGATCAGCGTCATCCCCAAGGAGAGGAATGGCTTCCCTTTTTTCAAATCCATCGTGCTGGTAATCAGTCCTTGAACGAATTCTACGACCCATTCCATAAAGTTTTGCAGCTTGCTTGGATTGTCTACAGACAAATTGCGTGTTGCAGCAAAAGCCAGTCCAAATACAATCGCGCAAGTTACAAAAAGCATAATAATGACGGACAAGTCAATGTTAAACCCGCCCAATTCGATAATCGGTGATTCATGCAACATGTTTTCTCACCCCTTTCTCAGTTGAGCCATCATTTTTCCCGTAGCGCGAATATGATGCCTATAATTAAAAGAAGAAATTGTCCAGTCACCAGGCTTGCCATTACAGCGATCTCATGGAAATAGGCCGGGAATTCTAGCGCCAGCACTACTGCCAAAATAGAGGTCCCTAATCGAACGCCAAAGCCGATACCCACCCTTTTCTTCTTGCCTTCACCGGCGGCCGCACTCGCAACCTGTCGAATTTTGTAGGCCATATACAGCACATTAAGACAGCTTACTCCCGTTCCCAGAATGATTCCGTGAGCAATGTCACGATGTTGGGGCATGAAGGCGGAGACCAGGAAACACAGAGCCATAATACAAAGCGCTACGATCCATAACATTTTTTGCATTCGGGTCATCTCACTCATGGTTATCCCTCAATACCTTTCCGATCACAAGGGCAATACTCAATGCGCCTACAACCAAGCCTGCGAGAACGCTTACGCCAATCCAAATTCCGGAGCCACCAAGTTTGGCGTCAAGCCACTTTCCGGCATAAAAACCACCCAGTGTGCATACCGCCAAATCAATGCCGATAGCGCTCACCAGTCCAATTGCCTTGAAGGCATTTCCGGTGTTATTTCGGTTGTTGTTTTGCTTGGAAGGTTTGACCACTTTTCCATGTCACCCCTGCAATTCCAGTCCATTTTACTTAAATATAAGATGCTTTGTCAATTGAGATATTTTAGCGCCCTAAAGTATAAAATCAGTCGACAAAGCATCTTAAAATGCCGTATCCCTTGGTAACCGTACAGTTTAACTGTATGCTTGCCTTGTAAAGAATAATTATATCGGACGAACACCTTTTGTGAACATTGTGTGAAATTCTTCAGGACGTTCGGATTGAACACCATAATGGTGCAAAATCGCATTGACAATTCTTACTGATGCCTGTCCATCGCCGTAAGGATTCGCTGCCTGGCTCATAGACTCGTACAACGCGGAATCCGTCAAAAGTGCCTTGGTCCGATTGTACACGTTCTCTTCGCTCGTACCCACCAGTTCCAAGGTGCCCGCTTCAATTCCTTCCGGTCTTTCAGTCGTATCACGCAGCACCAGAACAGGTACTCCGAACGAAGGCGCTTCTTCCTGAAGACCACCGGAATCGGTAAGAATGAGATGAGTGTGCGGATAAAAATTGTGTAAATCCACCACATCCAGCGGATCAATCAGCTTAATACGCGGATGATTGCCCAAAATCTCAAATGCAGGCTCCTTCACAGCCGGACTTGGATGAACGGGATACACAATAGCAATATCCTCAAACTCGTCCGCGATCCGTTTGACCGCACTAAAAATTTGCCGATGTGGTTCCCCCTGGGACTCCCGACGGTGTGCCGTCATCAGAATCAGACGCTTGCCTTTAGCCCATTCCAGCACCGGATGCTCGTAATCCTGGCGAACTGTGTACTGAAATACGTCAGTCACTGTATTCCCTGTTACATATATTCGCGATTCAGGTTTATTTTCCTTCCGCAAATTCCCAGCCGATAAAGATGTAGGAGAAAAATGAAGATCAGACAGCACTCCTGTCAGTTGACGATTCATTTCCTCAGGATACGGAGAAAGCTTGTTCCACGTCCGCAAGCCCGCTTCCACATGCCCTACTTCGATCTGTTGCATAAAGGCCGCATAGCTGGCCAGGAAAGTCGTCAGCGTATCGCCGTGAACGAGTACAATATCCGGCTTTGCCTCACGTAATACAGGCTCTAAACCTTGAAGCACACGGATCGAAATTTCATTAAGCGTCTGACGATCTTTCATCACATCCAGATCATAGTCAGGGTGAATATTAAATACTTCCAGAACCTGATCGAGCATTTGGCGATGTTGAGCCGTTACGCATACTACAGACTCGATATGCTCGGGGTGACGTTGAAGCTCCAAAATAAGAGGAGCCATCTTAATCGCTTCCGGACGCACGCCAAAAATAGTCATCACTTTGATTTTGGACATTTTCTGTTGAACCCCTTTTCAAAATAAACGCCCGACTCCAAGATCGTTCTCCTATGAAAAACGACTTGTCCGTAACGCCCATATATTATGCCGAATGACCAGAGGCCATTTACTTGGTTCCGTACAAACGGTCTCCCGCGTCACCAAGACCAGGAATAATGTAGCCGTGATCATCCAGACGCTCGTCCAGTGCAGCAACATAAATGTCTACATCAGGATGCGCATCCTGAACAGCCTTGACTCCCTCGGGAGCGGCAATCAAATTCATCATTTTAATTTGGGTGCAGCCTCTCTTTTTCAACACATCAATAGCCGCGATCGCCGAGCCGCCTGTTGCCAGCATCGGATCAATCACGATCAATTCACGCTCAGTTACATCGGTAGGCAGCTTCGTATAGTATTCCACAGGCTGCAATGTCTCGGGATCACGGAACAGTCCCACATGCCCTACCTTTGCTGCCGGCAGCAGTTTAACGACGCCATCCAGCATACCCAGGCCTGCACGCAAGATTGGAATGAGGCCCAGCATACGACCGGAAATCACTTTACCTTCCGTCTCAGCAACTGGTGTCTGCACCGTAATGCTTTCCAGCGGGATATCCCGCGTAATTTCATAAGCCATCAATGTTGCTACTTCATCCACCAGCTCGCGGAAATCCTTGGTGTTGGTCCGCACATCGCGGATAAATGTAAGTTTGTGTTGGATCAAAGGGTGATCACAAACCACCAGTTTTGCCATGATATATTCCCTCCGGTATTATCGTCACGTTCTTTCGCACCAGAATATCGAACATCCTGTATGGAAAGGATCTATGTAACCTATTTGTACAAACCAAATAAGCACAGATGCAATGCGTGCCTGTAAATCCTGTTTATTATAACATTCCCTTGATTGATTTAACACCTGCCACCGCAACCTTTTGTCAAGAGGAAGATATGACAGGTAAAAAGCATACTTCGCCCACTTCAGGGGTGACTTTTGTCATACAAAAAGTGCATAAAAAAGGCTCTGACGGCACTTGACCGTCAAAGCCTTTGAACTTCGGACTACCCACCCAAGCTACAGGCGTTGTGTCCTGATACAGCTCAATCTTTTATCTAAACTTCAAATTGTCCCATGCCCCCTGAAATTGCCGGAGCATTTCCTCCTTCGTAATAACCCCTGCAATATAGGCCTGTATGCTGCTGCTGAGATCCTGATTCAGCCCCTTAGGGAAGCGTTGAAAGTTCCAGCTCCATATCTTGCCTTCCTTCACATGCCTGGATATCTCGGCACCCAGATCACCTGTCATCTCGTCACTGGAGGGGATGCTTCTAAAGGCGGGTACGAATTTGAACTCCTTGGTGATGTAATGCTTGCCCGTTTCCGAAGTGACCAGCCAGTTGAGAAAATCCTTTGCTTCCTGCTTCACAGGCGAATTTTTATTCACTACCCAATTGGATGCCACACCCACAGCGAGTCTGCCCCCTTCGGACGAATCATTATCAATGGGCGTGGGCAGGATGCCCAGATTCAGATCCGGGTTAATTCCATCCATTTGCGGCTGAGTCCAGTTCCCTTGGTGCATCATCGCAGCCTTGCCTGTCGCAAACAACGTCACCTGTGTATTGTAATCCGTCGTAAGCGGGTTACGGTTACCGTATTTCACGGTCAAGTCAAGCAGCTTCACCCACTGATCAAACACAGGGTTACCGGGGATGCGGGCCATTCCCTTGTTTAAATTCTCCACATATGTCTCAGGGTTCGGCTGTCTGGCAAACGGGATATTAATAAAATGGTTCCCCAGCACCCACCATTCCGCATACCCGTTAGCAAACGGTATAATCCCCGCAGCCTTCAGGCGTTTAGCCGCTTCTTCCAGCTCATTTATCGTCTGAGGAAGCTTGGTTATGCCCGCCTTTTTGAACAAATCCTTATTATAAACAAAACCAAAGCCCTCCAGATTCATAGGCTGCCCGTAAATCTTACCGTTAACGGTCATCGGCTTGCGGGCGAAATCATCCAAATCCTTGACCCATGGCTGATCCGACAGATCCTCCAAATACTCAAACCACGTATCGCGGTCCTGGTATCCCTCATTCGTGAAAATATCCGGCTGATCTCCCGATGCGAATTTGGCCTTCAACGAAGCTCCGTAATCCGTTCCGCCTCCGACAGACTGTATATCCAGCTTGATGCCCGGATGTGTTTTTTCATATTCTGCCTTCAGCTTGTTCAGCGGCTCCGAAATTTCTACCTTGAACTGATAGATGTGTATTGTCTTCGTCCCGCCCTGTTGGGCCTGCGTATTTCCACAACCCGAAAGCGTACACGCGAGCAGCACGATCAGAGAAAGGACAAGCAGCACTGTTTTGTTCATGGATTATCCCTCCCGTCAGCCTTTGACCGCACCGGCTGCAATGCCGGAAACGATGTATTTTTGCATCACCAGAAAAAACACAACAATGGGCGTAATCCCTAACACCAGCGCTGGCAGTGCCAAATCCCATTGCTTGGTATACTGGCCGAACAACATATAAGTGGCAATGGGAATCGTGCGTAGCTCAGGATCATTCAAAATAAGCGAAGGCAGCAGATAGTCATTCCAGATCCATAAAGTATTTAAAATAAGCACGGTTACAAACATGGGTAGCAGCAGCGGACAAACGATGCGAAAGAACACACCGTACCGTGAGGAACCGTCCACCCTTGCGGCCTGCTCGACCTCAATAGGCACCGATTTAATAAAGCCATGGAATAAAAAGACGGATAAAGGCGCGCCAAAGCCCAAATAGCACAATATCAGGCCCGATATGCTATTGTTCAAGCTGAGTACGTTGGACACCTCCATGAGAGGCAGCATGATGGATTGGAAGGGAACCACCATGGCAGCCACGAGCAGACCGAACAGGAAGCGATTAAAACGTGTATCATGCCGAACCATCTGGTAAGCAGCCATCGAGCTGATTAGCAGCAGAAGTGCATTGCTGACAATTGTGACGATCAACGAATTCCCCAGTGCTGTAGGAAAATTTATTTTATTCCAGGCATTCGCGTAGTTCTCAAAATGGAAGGTCATCGGCCACGAGGCGGAATGAGCCAAAATGTCGCCAAAGGATTTAACGGAATTGACGAGCAAAAAATAGAACGGAACCAGAAAGATCAACCCGATCACAATGAGTAGGATTTCAGCAACCCATATGCCCAAACGGTAGTTTGATATTTTTCCCATTACATTTCGACCTCCTTTTTCTTCGTCAGACGCACCTGAATGCTGGTAATGATCGCAACGATGACAAAGAAAATAATGGCTTTGGCTGTACCCAATCCAAGGCGGTTATTTGTAAACGCTTCATTATATATGTCCAACGCAACAGACTCCGTCGACTTGAAGGGTCCACCCTTGGTCAGCGCCAAATTCAACTCAAATACCTTAAAGGACCAGGATATCGCCAGAAACAGGCAGACGGTTACGGCTGGCATAATCAACGGCACCACCACATGACGCAAAATCTGTCTGCGACTCGCACCGTCGATCTGGGCAGATTCTATAAGAGCATGAGGGACATTATTTAACGAGGATATGTAAATAACCATGAGATAGCCAGCATATTGCCATACAAATACAATGACGGTTCCCCAGAAAGCGGTTGGTCCGTCACCAAGCCACGGCAGATTGAAGAAGGACAGTCCTGTAGCCTCTCCCACCGCAGAAAAGCCGCGCACAAAGATAAACTGCCAGATGAAGCCCAGCAGCAAACCGCCGATCATATTAGGCATAAAAAATACAGTACGCAGCGCATTACGGGTACGCAACGGCTTTGTAAGAGCATACGCCAGAAAAAAGCCGATCAGGTTGGTCAGAATCACACCACATACGGTAAAACGGACCGTGAACCAGAACGCATTACGGAAGTCTGGATCATCCCTGAAAATGTGTACGTAATTCCCTAACCCGAGCCACTGAACATTTTCAGATACTCCATCCCAGTTCGTCATGGAATAATACAGACCCAGCAGGAATGGAATGACCATAATCAAGACGAAAAACAACGCCAACGGTCCTACAAATATGAGCTGCTGTAATAACTGCGCGGATTTTCTTTGACTCAATGCAATCACTCCTTTGTTGTAGATCATGAAGGAAAGCGCAACAAATCCTTACCGTAATCGCTTATTACCCAAAAATGTAAGTTTCGAGTCGTTAGAAATCAAAAAAAGACTGTTTCTCCTCCGACTTACGGAAGAAAAACAGCCTTATCAAACAAGTAAATAGATTAGTATTGAGTACCTGGGTAGATCGGGAATTTGTCTGTCAGTTCGCCAACAGCTTGACTGGCTTTAGACAATACCGTATCATCCTTCGGATTTTTGAGAGTTTCAGCAATGATTTTACCGATTTTGACCATAGCCTCTTCATCCATACCACGGGATGTTGCAGCAGGTGTACCAATGCGGATTCCGCTGGTAACAAATGGACTGGTCGGGTCGAAAGGAATTGCATTTTTGTTCACCGTGATGCCTACGGAATCCAGCACATGCTCCGCTTCTTTTCCAGTGATGTTTAAGTTACGCGTGTCCAGCAGCATCAGGTGATTATCCGTACCGCCGGATACAATGTTAATGCCTTCAGCCAGCAATGTCTCAGCCAGCACCTGGGCGTTGCGAACTACGTTTTGCGCATAGGTTTTGAAGGAAGGCTGGAGCGCTTCACCCAAGGCAACGGCTTTGGATGCGATCACATGCATCAACGGACCCCCTTGAGTACCTGGGAAAATCGCTTTATCAATTGCTTGTGCCCACGCTTTGCGAGTCAGAATCAGACCGCCACGCGGACCACGCAACGTTTTGTGTGTCGTTGTTGTAACAAATTGAGCATGTGGAACCGGGCTTGGGTGAATACCCGCTGCCACAAGACCCGCGATATGTGCCATATCGACCATGAACAGAGCACCCACATCGTTGGCAATGGAAGCGAAGGCTTCAAAATCAATGGTGCGCGGATACGCGCTCGCTCCGGCTACAATCAGACGGGGGCGATGCTTGAAGGCTGCCTTGCGTACTTCATCATAGTCGATGCGGAAGTTGTCTTCGCGTACGCCATAAGCGGCAAAGTTATACAGCAAGCCGGAGGCGTTAACCGGACTTCCGTGTGTCAGATGGCCACCGTGCGCTAGATTCATACCCAGTACGGTATCTCCAGGTTTAAGAGCTGCCAGATATACCGCCATGTTCGCTTGCGCTCCAGAGTGAGCCTGTACGTTAGCATGCTCTGCACCGAACAGTTCTTTGGCACGGTCGCGTGCAATGTCCTCGACGATATCTACATGCTCACAGCCACCGTAGTAGCGTTTGCCTGGATAACCTTCAGCATATTTATTTGTCAGTACAGAGCCCATTGCTTCCATTACCGCTTCGCTGACGATATTTTCGGATGCGATCAGCTCGATATTGTGGCGTTGTCGTTTCAGTTCAAGTCCCATTGCTTTCAGCACTGCCGGGTCACTTTTACGCAGATGTTCCATCATGATTGATTACTCCCTCTCCATGGTCAATTGTCAGGTATACAGGGCAAGCGCCTGCTCCTCTGTTGGGTACCTCATCATCAATGCAAAAAAGATCAGTACAAACATGCAGTCCAAGCCAAAATACAAATGCTAGTCGCAGCTTCCGCCGCCTTCTTGCTCCAGACTATACACCGCTCGTTGTCCGCCAATGAGTGGAGGACGAGTGAACGCCGCCGTCACACGCGCTTCGCCAATCCAGCGAAGGCCTGGACGAAACGGAACGGCAATCGGCCGCAAATGCATACCGATCAGCGTCTCACCAATGTCTACCCCCGCATGC
>NZ_ASRY01000181.1 GCF_000520815.1 Paenibacillus maysiensis
AAGTCCCGTGGCTGTTACTCGTCGGGGGTGTAATGCTGATTTGGATTGCATATAAGCTGCTGGTAGATCAGGAGGAGCACGCCGAAGTCAAAGCCGGCACGACTTTATGGGGGGCTATTCGCACCATCGTTGTAGCCGATGCAGCCATGGGACTGGACAATGTGATTGCCGTCGCAGGCGCTGCCCAGCAGCATTTGATACTGGTGGTGCTTGGTCTGCTGATCAGCGTGCCGATTGTCGTATGGGGAAGCACTCTTTTCATCAAGCTTATTAACAAATTCCCCTGGATCATCTATCTGGGCTCGGCTGTGCTTGGCTATACCGCCTCCAATATGATTACCGAGGAACGCAAGCTGGAGCCATACTTTACCGCACACCCCCCGCTGCGTGTCCTGTTCATTGCCACAGTGATGGTTGGTATTTTGCTCACAGGCTATCTTCAAAACCGCAGAGCCATATCCAGCCGAAAAAAAGCTGTTTTAAAATAATTCCTAAGAAAAACCTCGTATATCTTATCTCTAATCTAAAAAAAGGCAGACCCGACAATAGTCGATGGATCTGCCTTTTTGTATACCGCTAAACGTAGCATCTTAAAAGATTTTAAAACCAATCCTCTTGCACAACTTCCTCTTTACGTCCCTCTATAGCTCCATCTGCCTCAAGAACAACAGTCTCCGTTGTAGCCACGGCCTGCTCAATCAACGTATTTAAATCCCGAATAGAGGCTTCGATCTTTTGAACAACCCATAAATTCGGATTGGTCGTTGGGGATTTGGGAACAAACAACGTGCAGCAATCCTCATACGGCAGGATAGATAGATCGTATGTGCCGATTTGCTTGGCTATTTCCGTAATTTCCTGTTTATCCATCATCACGAGAGGACGCAGCAACGGTAATTCCGTCGAACGCCCAATCACATTCATGCTTGATAAAGTTTGGCTGGCTACTTGACCGAGACTGTCACCCGTTACAAGCGCCAGCGCCCCTTCACGCTCCGCCAGCATCGTTGCAATACGCAGCATGGACCGTCTCATCAGCGTGATTATTAGATTATCCTGTCCGGTACGTGTAAAAGCCGTCTGCACCTCCGTAAAAGGTACAAGATGAATCTTGATGCGTCCTGCGTAACCCGCCAATACCCTCGCCAAGTCAATAACCTTTTCTTTCGCACGCTCACTCGTAAATGGATAGCTGTAAAAATGAACGCATTCGATTTCCAATCCTCTGCGCATGGAGGACCATCCTGCTACCGGACTGTCGATTCCGCCCGAGAGCAGCAGCATAGCTTTGCCGTTTGTACCTAACGGATAGCCTCCTACAGCCGTAATAATATCGCTAAATATATAAGCCGCCTGCTCTCTGACTTCCACCCGTAGCTCGATATCCGGTTGGCGCACATCGACCTTTAACTCTGGGAACTCGCGCAGTACCGGCGAACCAATCAAATGATTCATCTCATGAGAGGAATGGGCAAATCCTTTCCACACCCTGCGAGCATTTACCTTGAAAGTCATTCCTTCTCTTGGATTCAACTCACGCATCAAGGCTACAGAGGTCTCAATAATCGTGTCAAGCTCAACAGGAGCCATTTTAACAGGACTGATGGTGGTGATACCAAAGACTTTTTGTAGCACCTGAATGATCTGCTCATAAGGCTCTCCTCCGAGAACTACATAAATCCGTCCAAATTCCTTACGCAAAGAAGCGCCGGGAAACGGCTTGAGCAACAGTTTTACGTGATTCAGTACCGCCTTTTCAAAACGGGCGCGGTTTTTCCCTTTCAATGTAAATTCGCCAAAGCGAAGCAACAGCATATCATAATGCATTTTAACGTTTCCACCTTTCAAGGGATTCCAATTGCGCCACAGCCTTGCGGAGCGCGAGAATAAGCTCGTCAATATCCTGTTCTGTATGTTCATCGCCGAAGCTGATCCGAATGCCACCGGACGCCTCCGCCTCATTGCGACCCATCGCCAGCAAAACCCGGCTAGGCTCGGCCAATTTGGAGGAACAAGCCGATTTGGTGGATACCGCTACGCCCAGTTGCTCCAGCGTATGCAGCAGCACCTCAGCCTTCATACCCGGATACGAAAAATGGACAATGTGCGGCGCTTCCTCCCCGCTATTCAGTCGCAATTGAGGGATCGCCTTCACTTCCGCGGCTACCCGATCTCTCCACGCAGTCATACGCTGTGCCGCCTCTGCTTGCCGTTCTCCTGCCAGCCTGACCGCCTTGGACATACCGACAAGCAGCGGAACATTTTCCGTACCTGCACGAAATCCCTGCTCCTGAGAGCCTCCGCTAAGCAGCGGGAAAAGCTGCACACCTTCCCGAACCACAAGCAGTCCGGCTCCTTTGGGACCGCGCAGCTTATGTGCGGACAGGCTGTACAGATCAGCCTTCCAGCCCCGGATATCCACCGGAAGCTTTCCATAACCCTGCACACCATCAACATGGAACAGTACACGTGGGAACTGTTCCTTCAACGCGGCTCCGATATCATGTAGCGGCTGCACTCTTCCCGTCTCATTATTGACATGCATAATGCTGACTAAAATCGTGTCTTTGCGGATAGCTGCACAAACCTGCTCTGTACTGACATGCCCTTCCGCATCAACGGGCAAAAATGTGACCTCAAAGCCCACTTCTTGCAACTGTTTGCAAGCCTCATACACAGACGGATGCTCCGTTGATACTGTAACGATATGCTTGCCTCTGACCTGATACTGCAAGGCCACTCCCTTAATAGCGAGATTATTGCTTTCCGTTGCCCCGGATGTGAACACAATCTCCGCCGGATGTACGCCCAAAGCTGTAGCACAAACCTCCCGGGAACGCTTAAGCAGCTTATCCGCATCCTCCCCGTACCGATGCATTGAGGACGGGTTGCCATAGTGGCGTCTCATTACCTCTGCAATCGTCGTAATCACCTCTTCAAAAGGCGGAGCTGTCGCTGCATAATCAAAATATTTCATGGAACTCCCCTTTCTACCCTGCAGCCTCTACAACAAAAAAAGACCAAAACAGGGAAAGGCCACTGCATTACACAGTGACACCCTTTCCCCATATTGATCCTGCCTGCGGACCTGTCTGATTAAAATTTTGTTTTTCTTTATAAGCTACAGGGCTTAAATCGTATATTTTTCACGTGCGTTCTGAATTTTGGTAATATACTTTTGCGTTTCTAACGGAAGCTTGTCAAGCACAGCCATCAACTGCTCGTCACTATTCACGCCCAGTCGCTGTACCCGTCCGGGTCCCGCATTATAAGCTGCCAAGGCCATATTTTCCTGTCCGTTAAAACGTTTGATCTGGTAAGACAAATAACGAACTCCGGCATCAATATTTTGTGCAGGGTCATACGCATCGCTCACGCCCAACCCTTGGGCCGTAGCATCCATAAGCTGCATAAGGCCTTTGGCTCCGGCTGAAGAAGTGACCAGCGGGTTAAATGAAGATTCCGTATCAATGACCGCTTTAATCAGCGACACCGGAACCCCGTATTTATTGCTGGCCTCGTTAATTAGATCATCATAAGCCGTAGGTTTGGTTGGCCCATCGGTTGCTGTGCTGGAAGCAGGATATACCGCCAATGGCGAAGCTGCCCCTCTCGATGGTCCCAATTGGAGCCAGAGCAAACCATTTTCATCCCTTGTAACGTCCCCTGAATTGACACGAGCTGGAGCATCATTTGTCTCCAACTGGCCTGCCTGCTCAAGCAATCCGGAAAAAGCATCCGTTGTTCCCGTTTGTGCTGTAGCACTTATATTATTCAACAACTGCGTATCGATTATGGATTTGGACACGCGCGGATCTATTTGCATGTGGTATTCCCAACTTTCTTTAGTTGTTATATCCCAAACAGCCTATCATTACTGCTTATGATACAACGTTTTGTTATGTACTGCCATACTTTTTAACGAAAAAAGGCTCCGTATCTGTCGAAATGACAGCGGAGCTTCATGGTACTGACTTGATGCAGACAGATCGCTTTAATCATTTCTACTTGGACAGGCAAGCGATTACCCGGTTTTTCGTGCCTTCATGGAATCAACGTACAAACGGAATAAAAGCAAAGTAGCTTAATGTCGCCAGCGCACCCAGCCCGATCGACCAAATACCTGTTGTTTTGTTCCCATTTACATAAGCAAAAAAACCCAACACTGCAGCAATAGGCCCCAGCACAATAGACCACATAAATAGTGCGGCAATACCTGCGGCTAGACCGATATAGCCTGAGATACGTCCACTTTTGCTTATGACATGCTGCTCATCCTTGTCCTCATGCCGAGTCACGGCTGGTGAGCCGGGAGCTACCTCAGCAGCATATTCCTCTTGATGGTTGCGACGCTTGACAGAGCGTTCTTGAATACGACGGGGATAATCCACACGCTTGCGGCTAAAATTCTCTTCGTCTCGATGCTTATCAGTTTCATGATCTTCCATAATACACTGCACCTCCAATTACGTAATGATTCGCGGGATGGATTGTTACAGAGACTTTGGTTTAAAGGTGTGACAACAGGTTGCTGCGGAAGTTGCAGCCTGATCACGTTCGACTGAGCTGAAGCTTTCGCCCGCATATTCTTCATCAAATTTTTTCCCGGCATGACTGTCAATTTCTATCATGATCAAATCTGCCTTGCACAAGTTGTTTTCTCCCCAATAATGACAATTGGCTACGCTGCATTTGACTAGTGGCTTGGCCTCTTGGCTCATGATCATCACCTCGAATTCATTGTCCCCACGGTATCGTTCACCTATGCGCCACGGCATATGGCAGTTGGTGACATACGAAAAAAGCCGTTTCCGGCACCTCCTCCACACTGGCAGGAAGCAAACAGGAAACGGCTTGCTTGTCTCATTTGTTTTTGTTTTTAATTAAAAAAATCAACGGGCTAGATACTTATGCATGTGTACGACGAGTCTGCATCCGGCGCTGGGTCAAATAATCACTTTCATAATAAGTAAGATCATCGCGCAATTCTTCAAAATTTTTCGTAATGTCCATGATCACTTCGCGGGCGGGATTCACTGGCGTTTTACGGAAGCGTATAGCATCTTGTCCCGTATAAGCGTAGCGACCGTCCTCTGCGTAAGATTCATTTTTGGGATAAAAAAAGCTGTTCACGCAGTCATGGTAAACGTTATACAATGCCTTTTCCGCAAAATCGACGTCAAAGTTGGCACGGCGCAAAGCCACACCCAGCTTTTCATAAGATACTTCGGAAAAAACAAGGACATGGCGGAGATCTGACAAAAAGCCTTTGTAAAAGAGTACGGACTCCTCACTGCGATCCATAGCCAGTTCCGGCAGTGCATGCTCATTAAGGAATGCTTCCACCCGTTCCACGGCAGACTTCAGTTTCTCCTGCGCCGACTCACATAATTTTTGTACGTTGACTGCTGACATCAATGCAGCTCCCCCTTATTTGTTGCTTGTTCATCAATTTGGTTACCCGAAAATAGATCCTTCTAACCGAAAGAGCTGTAATTTTCAGTATTTATCCTACCACAAATAAGGATTGAAAGGTATAAAAACATGCCAACCTTCTCACGATAACCATAAATTCATAAACTCCCAAGGAGGACGGTCCCATGTCTCGGCAAAAATGGTTAAAACCCCTGATCGGAGCAGCCGCCGGGGTGCTTGTCATCACCCTGATGCTGCCTTCCCGAGATCACCGCCACACACCACAGCCCGAATATACGGCAAAAATGGTGCCACATCAGGAACAGCAGCTCAAAAAAGGAATGTTGGCTTTGGACTTGTCCGCTACAGACACCATCACTCGCATGGACGCTAGACAGGATATTGAATACGTAATGCGTGAACTGAATGGTAAAACCATTGATCAGAAAAAACATTTTGCCCGCAAGTTTCAGCAATCACACAGTCATCTTCACACGCTACAGTGGATCAATACACGTGACGGGAAGAGCACAACCTTCACAAGCAGGAAGACACCATCCCGTCTGCTTAATAACGCTCAAGTCAAAAACAGTCTGACAGCGGCTCGCCGTTCCGTCCTCCAAAACAAATCTTACGAATCCGCAGTCTTTCAGTTCGAGGGTCGAAAATATTTTGTTATGGCAGAGCCAGCGACTGACGGAACAAACGGCGTTGCCGCGCTGGTCAGCCAGCAAGTGCTTCGTGACGTGGAAAAGCATCAGCGCAAAAACCTGCGCCTCATCCCCTATCCGAAGGAAGGCAGCTACAAAATCGAATCGGTACATCCCGACACACTGCATGATATTACCGTCAAGACGGGTCATGACAATGAAAATGCGAGCCATTATTTTGAAAATGAAATTGTCGTTCGCTTCCGCCACAAT
The DNA here is from genome assembly GCF_000520815.1 of Paenibacillus maysiensis. Lineage (GTDB taxonomy): Bacteria > Bacillota > Bacilli > Paenibacillales > Paenibacillaceae > Paenibacillus > Paenibacillus maysiensis. The sequence continues at coordinate 6,339 of NZ_ASRY01000181.1, forward strand.
CCTGATCAACGGCAATTGCGCGAGATCGCAGCAGATTTGAACTGTGAGCCAGGCCGAAAGCTCGGTTATACGTATGTGTTTCATTCGAATAACATGAACTTCAAAGAGCTAAAGCAATATTTCTCGCAGAAGTGGAACCCGGTATATGCAGAACCTCATTACATGTATCTGACGAATGAAAAAAAAACCGTAAAAGCGTCGGATGTCTCTATTCCAAATGACCTGCTCTTTTCCCGCTATCAGTGGAATCTGCCAGCCACCGAAACCAACCGGGGCTGGGCATTATCCAAAGGTAGCACAAATGTCGTCGTAGCCGTAGTGGATACGGGAGTGGATATGGACCATCCTGATTTGAAGGGCCAAATCCTCCCGGGACACAACGTAGTTAGCCCGAAAGAAAAACCTTACGACGACGTTGGTCACGGAACGCATGTTGCCGGCATCATATCCGCGCTCGTGAACAACGAAGAGGGAGTTGCCGGCATGACATGGTATAACAAGGTCATGCCGGTCAAGGTACTCGATCAATCCGGGTCCGGTACCACTTATTCCGTGGCAGAGGGCATTATATGGGCCGCAGACCATGGAGCCAAGGTCATTAATTTGAGTCTCGGCAATTATGCGCAAGCTGAATTTTTGCACGATGCGATTAAATATGCCTATGACAAGGATGTTGTATTAGTCGCGGCCACGGGAAATGATAATACGGAACGGCCCGGCTATCCCGCTGCCTATCCTGAAGTATTTGCCGTATCTGCCACAGACGCGTCTATGCACCGTGCCTCCTTTTCCAACTACGGAGATTATGTTGATGTTATGGCCCCCGGCGCAAGCATAGCAAGCACGTATCCGGGGAACCAATACGCTGCCCTCTCAGGCACTTCGATGGCCAGTCCGCATGTATCAGCGCTCGCGGCCCTCGTTCGTTCCATCAACCCCGACCTGACAAACAAAGAGGTCATGGATTTGATGAGAAACAGCGTGATTGATTTGGGTACACCAGGGCATGACAAATATTTCGGATATGGCCAAATCGATGTATATAAGGCGTTGAAAGCAGCTCAACGTCCGTATGTTCCTTTGCAGTTCTATCCACAGCATTTGAGTGATAAGTTAAAGTCTCTCTTGAAGATGCTCGAAACGTAAAAAAGATTCCGTTTGGGCAAAAAGCAGTCATGGTACGCTCCATGACTGCTTTTTTTGTAATCTCTTAGCGCTTAGAGCTGCTTCGTACCTGACGCTTGCCATTACTGCGAGTATGACTACGGGTATGACAGCAAGGATCACCTGGGTCCTTTACAACCACTGGAAATACATGGTGGGGTACAGGTATAATATGCGCTTGATTGATAATCTCAATCGGATGAACAACGGGAACAACTTGCGGATAAAATTGATGATTTACAAATTGGATCGGCGGGCACACGATCGGTTCGTTAGGGCAATGACTCATAATGTGCAACTCCTTTCGGTGAATTAGTACAGCATATTACGAAGGGGCTCCCTGTGATTGGATGATTACCCCCTATTGCAAATATCCTTACAAAATAGGCCTTCGTTCCATGATGCCCGAGCGGTCAAGCAGTTCTCCCAGCAAGCGGCATAACTTGCGCAATCCTACTTCAAGTGTGTCCTTGGCCGTGTATGAAAAGGAAATACGAATATGATTACTTTCCATACCACCTGCATAACATACCCCTCCCGGTAAAAAGGATATGCCTTCACGATCAGCTAATCGTCCCAGCTCTGCAATATCAACAGCAGGCGGGAGTTTTATCCATATATTAAGACCACCCTCAGGTACTTGCCAGGTGACTTCTACAGGGGCAAAGCGCTGGAGTGTGTACAAAGCAGTGGTCAGACGGTCCTGCATTTGATCCCTTAACGAGACGAGATGGTTGTCCAGCCGATGCCTGATGAAAGGTAACAGTGCTTTTTGCGTCAGCAGAGGGCTTCCCAGGTCCGTAGTTGACTTGGCTGCCACAAGACGGTCCAGCACGCTTCCTGTAGCCACTACACAAGCGATACGACAGCCGGGAGCGACGGTTTTACTGAAGCTTTTAATATAAATCACATGTCCGGACAGATCATGCGCCTTAATGGGAAGCGGTGGCTTTGTTTTGTAGTACAGATCAGAAAACGGATCATCTTCGACGATCAGACAATGATAACTTTGCGCCAGATCCAGAAGTTGCATGCGTCTGACCGTCGTTAAGGTTATTCCAGTAGGATTATGAAAGGTAGGTATCGTATAGATCAGCTTTGGAGGATGAGCGTCACAGAGGCGTGTCAGGATATCCATGCGCATGCCCTGCTCATCCATCGGAATCATGACCACCTTGGCACCTCGGCTGGTGAATACATCAATTGCACCCGTATACGTAGGAGCCTCCATATAGACGACATCACCAGGGCCAACGAACGTGCGAGCCACAAGATCAATCCCCTGCTGGGCGCCGCTTGTCACAAGCAGATGTTCCGCTGCAGTACGGATTCCACGTTCGCCCAGGTGAGCTGCAAATACTTCCCTCAGTTCTACATCCCCTTCGAAGGTGCCGTAAACAGCCATCACATCGGGATCTTTGGAGGATAAACGTCGGGTATCGGCTATGATTTCACGAGTGGGAAGAAGCTCTGGCTGAACTGCCGCAATATGAAATGAATAGGGAACCTGACGACTATGATTAAAGTTTCTCCACAACTGAGCACGCGGCAAATAATCAATCAGCGACATTTGCCATGATAAATCCAGCGCTTCCTCACGATGCAATGACACAGAAGGCTCGGCTACATAGCATCCCTTTCCCTGTGTACACACCACAAGATGTATGGATTCCAGCTCCGCATAAGCCTTGCTTACAGTTACAGGGCTAACCGAAAGCAGACTGGAAAAATGGCGGACAGAGGGAAGCTTTGTACCCTGAGGTAGCAGTCCCGACTCGATACGGTCCGCCAATGTTTTGGCAATCTGTAAATATAATTTAACGCTGCTATTGCGGCTAAGTTCAATATGCATCGGAATCGTCCCTCCAGGATCTGACCATTGACTTCCATTGTAACATTCAATCACTTGGTAGACGACGCGAATCGGCTAACAAGCTTCTTGTTTTCCCAGATCATAGCTCCCAGATAAACGTATTTGCCGTCGCGTTCCTCGCAGCACATACCGTCTTGTTTGGCGATAGACAGCCGGGTTTAGGGCGGCTAGCCGCTGGTTGCGCTTGATGATAAAATCCACCTTTGCATCCAGACAGACATTCAGATTTTCTGTCGCATCATTGCTGGCATATGATTGAAGCTGTGTATTCAATGTATTCCCGTGAAGATGGTCATGGATGCTTCTTGTATTCCATATTTTCTCGAATTGACTTTTTACTCGGGCATCATTATTATCTTATAGTATAAGATAAAAGCTAGAAGGTGTTGTGACCATTGGATTATAAGACATCAGCGACAGAACTGTTCGAGTATATTGTCAAAAAGCACAAACCGTCATTAGAGGAGCGAGGACACTACTCACGTGGTGAAATGGGGATTCTCATCTGTCTGAATTCCAATAAGGACGGGGTTACCTCGGGCCACTTGAGCGAATACTTGTCCGTCAGTACAGGACGGGTAGCAACGGCGCTGAAGAGCCTGGAGAAGAAAGGTCTGGTGGTACGCAATACTGATGTCACCGACAAACGTAAGGTGATTGTATTCATTACGGATTTAGGCAAGCAATTTATGATTGACAAGTATAATGAAGGAATCGCATGGACCGAGAGCATTCTTCGCAAGCTGGACGAACAGGATGCCAAAGAATTTATCCGACTCATTAAGCTTATTGTCTCTAAAAGTTGAATTCCTAAGCAGGTCGCATGCAGGGTGCATCAAATTGAATCAAACACCTAAGATTTTCAGATAAAAGGAGAGCAACAGAATGCTAAAGATATTCAAATATCTCAAGAAAAATGAATGGATGCTCGTGCTTTGCAGCCTGGCTTTCATCGTTGTGCAGGTTTGGCTTGATCTGAAGCTGCCAGATTATATGGCGGAAATTACGACCAAGCTGCAAAGGGAAGGAACGCCTATGTCGGAACTGCTGATTCCCGGCAGTTACATGCTGTTGTGTGCAGTCGGCAGTATGATTGCATCTATTATTGTTGGCTATTTCGCAGCGAAGGTGGCGGCAGGACTGGCCATGCGTCTGCGTGCGATGGTGTTTGATAAGACCTTGTCCTTTTCAATGGAAGAGATGAACAGCTTTTCGACGGCAAGCCTCATCACCCGCACCACGAACGATGTTACCCAGATTCAAACGATCGTTGCGTTGGGACTGCAGGTGATCGTCAAGGCACCGATTTTGGCCGTGTGGGCTATTGTGAAGATTGCGGATAAAAACTGGCAGTGGACCGCCTCTACAGGAGCGGCCGTGGCTGTTTTGATCCTGATGCTAAGTGTTATTGTTATTTTCGCTCTCCCCAGTTTCCAGCGAATCCAGCGTCTCACCGATAATCTGAACAGGGTAACACGTGAGCATTTGACTGGACTTCGGGTGGTGCGCGCTTATAATGCAGATCAGTATCAGGAGGAAAAGTTTGAGCAGGCCAACATCGAATTGACGAATACAAACCTGTTTGCGAATCGGTTAATGGCAATGATTGGCCCGGGTATGACCTTTATTATGTCGGGTTTGAGTGTCTCTATCTATTGCATCGGCGCTTACCTGATTAACGGGGCGGCCGTGCCGGACCGTATTGCGCTGTTCTCCAATATGGTTGTATTCTCCTCTTATGCGATGCAGGTGGTCATGGCCTTTATGATGGTTAGTATGATTTTCTTCCTGATGCCTCGCGCTTCGATTTCTGCCAAACGGATCATGGAGGTATTGAACACCCAATCCAGCATCATGAACGGGCATGAGACGGCTGGAGAAAAAGGCGTTATGGGACAGGTGGAATTTCGTAATGTCAGCTTCAAATATCCGGACGCCGAGGAGCCCGTGCTCCGCAACATTAGCTTTACGGCGAATCGAGGCGAGACGGTTGCCTTTATTGGCGCAACAGGCAGTGGCAAAACCAGTGTGATCAATCTGATTCCCCGTTTCTACGATGTGACCGAGGGAGAGGTGCTCGTGGATGGTGTGAATGTCAGAAACTATAAGCAGCAAGCACTCCATAACAAAATCGGGTATGTCCCTCAGAGAGCTGTGCTTTTCAGCGGTACGGTGGCATCCAACGTTTCGTATGGCGATAACGAAAGAGCAGGAGCTTCGGAGAAACTCGTCAAAGTAGCCGTAAGGATTGCCCAAGGCACGGAGTTTGTGGAAAAAATGGACGGTCAGTATCAGGGACGGATTTCACAAGGTGGAGCGAACGTGTCCGGTGGCCAGAAGCAGCGTCTGTCCATTGCGCGTGCCATCTACCGTCAGCCGGAAATTTATATCTTCGATGATTCCTTCTCGGCACTGGACTACAGAACAGACCGGATTCTGCGCTCCGCTCTCAAAAAAGAAACCGACCATGCTACGACACTCATTGTTGCTCAGCGCATAGGCACCATTAAGGACGCTGACCGGATTATCGTACTGGACCAAGGTGAGGTTGTAGGGAACGGTACACATGAAGAGCTGATGGCGAACTGCAGCACCTATCAGGAGATCGCTTATTCGCAGCTTTCAAAGGAGGAACTCGTACATGGATAAGAATGAACACACCGTCGGCAGCCAGCATATGAAAATGAAACAGCGAGGTCCCATGGGTGGTGGTCCCGCAGGGGGCATGGGTGCTGGTGAAAAAGCGAATAATTTTAAAAAGACCATCAGCCAGCTCTTATCCTACAGCAAAGCCTATGTGCCCATGATTATACTCTCTATGGTGCTGGCCCTGGTCGGTTCCGCCTTCAACGTGATTGGTCCGGGGAAGCTCAGCGATATTGCCAACCTGATCCAGGAAGGAATCGTAACAGGGGTTGATGTGAGTGCTGTCCAGAAAATCGTTCTTGTTTTGGCGCTTTTGTATGGTCTTGGTCTTATCTTTAACTATTTCCAAGGCTTCATTACGGCGACCGTGTCACAGCGTCTTACAAAGAAAATGCGGACAGAGCTGTCCCAAAAAATCAATCATATGCCTTTGAAGTATTTTGACGCTACGAGCTACGGTAATGTGCTCAGCCGTGTGACCAACGATGTCGATACCATCGGACAAACGTTAAACAACAGTCTCGGCACGCTTGTCAGCGCGCTGGCAACCTTCGTAGGCGCCCTGATTATGATGCTGTATACGAACTGGATTATGACCGTTACCGGGATTGTAGCTACGCTGATCGGTTTTTCCCTGATGACCGTGATTATGAAGCATTCACAGAAATATTTTGTAGCACAGCAAGCGGAGCTTGGCCAGATCAACGGTCATATCGAAGAAACCTATGCCGGTCATAACGTAGTCAAGGTATATAACGGAGAACAAGCAGCCAAGGAAGTGTTCCATGGCATTAACAGCCGCTTATATACAAATGCATGGAAATCCCAGTTTATGTCTGGCCTGATGATGCCGGTCATGATGTTCATCGGGAATTTCGGTTATGTCGCGGTCTGTGTCGTGGGCGCTTTGCTGGTGAACCAACATGCTATAACGATCGGAACCATTGTGGCCTTCATGGTGTATATTCGTCTGTTTACACAACCCTTGTCACAGCTGGCACAGGCCGCAACCAATCTGCAATCGGCGGCTGCCGCCAG